>CBDUNP010000478.1:0-2413 GCA_965368605.1 uncultured bacterium
CATCGCGCCGCCTGACTACTTCCCCGCCGGGCAGGCGGAGTTGATCGACTACTTCCGTGCTATCGCCAGCACGGTGCCGTTGCCCGTCATCCTCTACAACATGCCCGCCTGTACAAAGACACCGATCGATATCGAAACGCTGCGGCCACTGCTCGACCACCCGAACGTGGCCGCGTATAAAGACAGCTCCGGCGATATGACATATTTCCACAAAGTGATCCGCCTGCTGAAGGATCACCCCGGGAAGACGGTGCTCATCGGGCCGGAAGAACAACTGTCTGAGGCAACGCTGCTCGGCGGCAACGGGGGCGTATCCGGCGGGGCCAACCTGTTCCCCCAGCTCTATGTAGATGTATACGAAGCCGCGGTTCGTCAGGACATCCAGGCCGTTCGGCACCTGCACCAGCGGGTTATGGATGTATCAACTTCCCTGTACAGCATCGGGAAGCACGGGTCGTCCACGATCAAGGGTATCAAATGTGCTCTATCATGTATGGGTCTTTGTAACGACGATATGGCGGAGCCGTTCCACAAGTTCTGTGACCGCGAACGGGCCATCATCCTGGAGCGTGTCGAGGCATTGAACTGCCTGGCCGTGGGCGGGCATAACTAAGGTGCTACATGGCAAAGATACTTGTTGTCGGCAGCGCGAATATGGATGTCGTGACGCCTGTGCGCCGCTTACCGGTGCCCGGCGAGACGCTGCTGATCGATGACATCCGTCTCGTGCCCGGTGGCAAGGGCGCGAACGCCGCGGTCGCCGCTGTCAGGCTGGGGGCGGAGGTCCGGTTCGTGGGCTGTGTCGGTGACGACCCGTTCGGAGAAACGATCCGCCGGGGTCTGACCGACGAGGGCATCGGTTGCGATCACTTGACCACAGGCGACCGGGGCAGCGGCACCGCCGTCATCCTGCTGAATCAGACCAACGGCCAAAACTCGATCCTCGTCGGCCCCGGCACGAACTACCAGGTCACACTCCCCGACAATGATGATCTGTTTAAGTGGGCCGACAGCATGATGCTCCAGCTGGAAACGCCGGTCGAATTGAATATCCAGGCCGCCCGACGGGCCAGCGCACACGGCACCAGGGTGATCCTCGATCCCGCGCCGGCCGTGGACAACCTGCCCGATGAGTTGCTGAGCCTTGTGGATATCGTATCGCCCAACGAAAGCGAGCTATCTACGATGACCGGCCGGGGCATCGACAGCATCGATGACGCGATCGATGCCGCGCGGGGCCTGTTGAAGCGGGGCGTCAAAGAGCTGGTGGTCAAGCTCGGCGAGAAGGGGGCGTTATGGGTGACACCCAAGTCGCACACGCACGTCCCCGCGGTCGCTGTCGACGTCGCAGATACGACAGCCGCCGGCGACGCATTCACCGCAGCGTTGTGCGTCGCGTTAGCGAACGGTGACCCGATGGAGCAGGCGATGGCCGAGGGCTGCCTGGCAGGGGCACTGACCTGTACGCGCATCGGGGCGCAGACATCGCTACCCACACAAAGCCAGCTGCAGTTGTACCGTAACGAGATAGACTCGTGATGTTTGCTGGGTTTGTCGGGCATGCGTCCCCGTATCGTGATGCGTATTGAATTGAATGTTTAAGTATCAAGTCTTGATGTCTCGGAATCTACGCTTTTGATGGATCTTTTATTGAGGACCACCCCTTGCTCGACCAGAATCTAACCGTCCTGGACTTCGTCACGCTGTTTGACTACCTGGGGATGATGGCGTTGATGGGCGTGTGGTTCTCGCGTCGCAATACGAACACAGAGCAGTACTTTGTCGTCGTGGGATCAGGGTGCCCGTGTTGAAAATAAGTGAGGCAAGTAAGGTATATCGCCATATGGTCGTAGCCTCCGTCTTATGCTCCGACCGCGACGGCGACTTCAGCTTGATCGACCATATCCAGGCAGTGGTCTTTAGTGGAGTTGTCTTAAAACTTGAGTGGTTGTGACTGGCGCCGATTACTGCTCCCCCCAAAATAATAGCGCACGCTGCGGATGGGCGGTGCCGTCTCAACAGATTATGTAGTTACGGGTGCATGACAGGAACTCTGTGATCATAAGCATTATTGAAAATGTCACCGAAAAGAAAGCAGTCGCTGGCCATTCAATAGGCATGGTCGAACTGGATGATCGGTTCACACTGGGGCTGAAAATATATTTCAATGAATCGCGGGATTAAAATCTATCCGTGTGTGCGATGCTTGATAGGTTGGTGCTGGTGGTAGTAGGCTCGCACGGCGTCCACGCCAGCACACTCTAATAGGTCGTGGCTTTCCGATCCCTTAGATGTTTCCGCCCACCGTCGTTTGAAAAGCCTTGTCAGCGTCGGCAGGCTGATAGTCTTATTCCGCCTGATTGAGCGACGCAGGTCCCAGAGCGTTTGTGTCACGCAACGCCGAAGGGCCCGC
>CBDUNP010000479.1:0-2410 GCA_965368605.1 uncultured bacterium
CTCCCTCCGGATGACCGCAGAACGATCCCGATAGCACCCACGGAAGACTTTGGAAGACCCCGTGAAAGCCACAAAGACACCCAAGACGATGACGCAAGCCGCACCCAACCCCGCCGACCGATCCTGGCTGGGCCAGAAACAGGAAAGCAACGGCAAGCCCGCCGGCGTGCCCGAGGGGCTGTGGAAACGCTGCCCCAACTGCGAGGCCATGCTGTACGCCAAGCAGGTCGCGCAGAACCTGCACGTCTGCCCGGACTGTGACTACCACTACCGCATCGATGCGATGCAGCGTATCGAGCAGCTCTGCGACCCCGGCAGCTTCGAGCCGATGTGGGCGGGGCTGACCCCCAAAGACACGCTGCGGTTCCAGGACCGCATCCCCTACAAGGACCGGCTCAAGAACGAGCAGGCCAAGACCGGTCAGAACGACGCGATCCAGTGCGGGCGTGCGTTTATCAAGGGCCGTGGCGTCGTGCTCGCGGTGATGGATAACCGGTTCATGATGGCGTCGATGGGTTGTGTGGTCGGCGAGAAGATCACACGCGCGATCGAACTGGGCCTGGAGATCAATCGGCCGGTGATCGTGGTCAGCGCGTCGGGCGGCGCACGCATGCAGGAGTCCGCCCTGTCGCTGATGCAGATGGGCAAGACCTCCGCGGCGCTGGCGAGGCTCGATGACGCGGGCGGGTTGTTTATCAGCGTATTGACCGACCCGACCACCGGCGGCGTGACCGCGAGCTTCGCGATGCTGGGCGACGTGATTTTGGCGGAGCGTGAAGCGTTGATCGGATTCGCCGGGCCGCGCGTGATCGCCAATACCGTCCGGCAGGACCTGCCCGAAGGGTTCCAGCGGGCCGAGTTCCTCCGGGAAAAAGGCTTCGTCGACCGGGTGATCCACCGCCACGACATGCGAAGCGAGATCAGCCGGGTCATCGACTACGCCGGCAAGTAATTTTCATCCACGTCACACATCGGTTTATTTACGGATGACGCCGGCCAAGCCCACACGCAACACGCCCACCCCATCCCGACGGGGAGCCCGCAGACACGCGGCTGTCTTGGCAACGCTGCTGTGCCTGATCTTTACAGGTGGCCTGCACGCGAAAACGCCCGAGCTGAAGGTCTTCCGCAGCAAGTCGTACCTCATCCACACCAACATGACCCGCGACGAGGTCCGCCCGTACGGTCGACACATGGACACGGTCTTCGATCAGTACGAAGAACGGTTCCGCGACTTTCACGCACGCAGCCAGAGCCAGATGCCGCTGTACCTGTTCCGCACAGATGCCGAGTACCAGAGCTTCATGGCCGATCAGGACTTCAAGGCGGACAACACCGGCGGGATGTTCTTCTTCTCACCCAAGTCGTCGGGCCTGGCGACCTGGACCCAGGGGCGCAGCCGCAGCCAGACGTTTCAGGTCCTTCAGCACGAGGGGTTCCACCAGTTCGCGTTTAACCACCTGGGCACGGACCTGCCGACCTGGATCAACGAGGGGCTGGCGCAGTATTTCGAGGACGCGATCATCGTCGGCGAGCAGATGACCACCGGGCTTGCCAGCACACGCCGGCTCGAACAGGTCCAGCACGCGCTAAGTGCCGGCAACGCGTTTGATTTTGAGACGCTCGTCGGGCTCACCCCCGAGGCCTGGGCCAACATCCTGCACCACGACCCGGACCGCGCCGCGCTGATGTATGCCCAGTCGTGGTCGATCGTGTTTTTCCTGATCCACGGCGACAACGACAAGTATCAGCCCGCTTTTGCGCTCTACCTCAAGCGCGTCAGCGCCGGGCGGGACAGCCAGGCGGCGTTTGTCGAGGTCTTCGGCGAGGGCAGTCTGCGCCCCCTGGCCAAACGTTGGGCCGAGTTCGCAAACGAGCAGGAGCCCGACCCGATCAACACCGCGGCGTACCGCATGGAGTTCCTCGGCGAGGCGTTGCGGTTCATGGATCAACGCGACGAGCCGGCGCCCAAGACGATCAAGCAACTGCGTGACTCCCTGCAGGCCCGGCGCTTCGTCCTCACGCGCAGCTCCCACGGCATCACCACCGAGACCGCCGCCGACGACCCGGACCTCTACCGCTACCTGCGACGCAACGGCACAATGGCGCTATTCAAGCTGCTTGAGCCCGCCCGCAACGACCTGCCCCCACGCATCACCGCCACCGGCCTGCACCCCGAGCCGACCCTCGTCTGGTCCCGCGACAACGAAGGCAACCTCGTGCAGGATATCGAGTACCGGTAAGCATTCATTTCAGTTTTATATCATCGCACCCAAACCCGGCCACACCCCCGGGGCTTTGGCCGGGATCAGATATCAACAGGTGCAACTCACATCACCAGCCCGTCCAGCGCGTTCAGCCCGATCGGCTCCTTGACGAAGAACGGCTCGGCGTAGCGTGTGCCGATGCG
>CBDUNP010000480.1:0-2409 GCA_965368605.1 uncultured bacterium
AGGACTACATCCGCCTGCGGCTGACCGGGGAATACGCCACCGACGTCGGCGACGCCTCGGGGACACTCCTGCTGGACGTCAAAAACCGCGCCTGGCACACCGGCCTGATCCACAAGCTCGACCTGGACCCCGACACCCTCCCGCGTTGCTACGAGAGCCACGAAGTCACCGGCCAACTCACCGCCAACGCGGCCCAGGCGCTCGGGCTTAAACCCGGCACCCCCGTCGTCGCGGGCAGCGGCGACCAGCCCGCCGGCGCGGTCGGTAGCGGCATCGTCGCCTCCGGCATCGTCAGCGCCACCCTCGGCACGTCCGGCGTCGTCTTCGCCCACAGCGACCAACCCACCTTCGACCCGGCCGGACGTGTGCATACCATGTGCGCCGCCGTCGCCGGGCAGTGGTGCGTCTTCGGCTGCATGCTCTCGGCCGGCGGTTCCCTCCAGTGGTACCGAAACCAGCTCGCCCAAAGCGAACGAGCCGAAGCCGACAAGAAGGGCGTCGACGTCTACGAACTGCTGGTAGAACAGGCCCAAAAAGCCGTGCCCGGCAGCGAGGGATTGTTCTTCCTGCCTTACCTCACCGGCGAACGCTGCCCACACCCCGACCCAACCGCTCGCGGCGGATGGATCGGCCTGACCCCCCGGCACGGGAAGCCCGAGATGATCCGCTCACTCATCGAGGGCGTGACCTTCGGCATGGCCGACGCTTTACAGATCATCCAGAACATGGGCATCGACATCCAATCCGTCCGGCTCGCCGGTGGCGGCGCTCGCAGCGCGTTCTGGCGTCAGCTCCAGGCGGACGTCTACAACCAGCCCGTGGTCACCACCAACAGCGACGAAGGCCCCGCCTACGGCGCCGCGATCCTCGCAGGCGTCGGCACCGGCACATGGTCTTCTGTGCCGGATGCCTGCGAAGCCGTCATCTCTGAAACCGCGCGGCTGACACCCGCCGCCGATGTAGCCGCCAGGTATCGGCCCTATCACGCGCAATATCAAAGGCTGTATGCGGCGCTTCAACCCGAGTTCGCAAAAATCGCCGAGCTAACATGACAGGCAGAGTAACCACCAGATCGCTCTGTTAAACGAAGAACCAAACCAACTCAATCTTAGTTGTAGCGCGCGGGCTTGCCGTTTTGCGGTTCACCTAGATCAACTCATTCAAGATGTTCTCAATCAACTCCTGCCGACCGGACGGGGCCGCAGACACGTTCTTCTCATGCGCCAGAGCCTCAAGCTCCGCCATCGTCGCCTTGCCCGACTCGATACGTCTTCCAAGATCGCTGTCCCATGACGCGTAACGTGTCGCGATCTGCTGGGGAATCCGGCCATCCTCCATGAGCTTTGCCGCGATCTTCAGACCACGGGCAAACGCATCCATCCCCCCGATATGAGCGTGGAACAGGTCGATCGGATCGACCGACTGCCGCCGCAGCTTCGCATCGAAGTTCAGCCCGCCGGTGGTGAACCCGCCGTGCTTCAGCAGCGTCCACATGCACATCGTCGTGTCGTACAGGTTCGTGGGGAACTGATCGGTGTCCCAGCCAAGCAGCGAGTCGCCCCGGTTCGCGTCGATCGATCCAAGCATGCCGTTGCTCGCCGCGTATTCCAGCTCGTGATGAAAGCTGTGCCCGGCAAGCGTCGCGTGATTGGCCTCGATATTCAGCATCAGCTTGTCCGCAAGCCCGTACTTCTGCATAAATGCGTGGCAGGCCGAGGCGTCGTGGTCGTACTGATGCGTCGTCGGCTCCTTCGGCTTCGGCTCAATGTAGAACGAGCCCTTGAACCCGATCTCTCGGCCGTAGTCCACCGCCATCGACAGGAACGCCGCCAGATGATCCAGCTCCCGGCTCATCTCCGTATTCAATAGCGTGTCATAACCCTCGCGCCCGCCCCAGAACGTGTACCCCTGCCCGCCCAGCTCGTGCGTGACCTCCAGCGCCTTCTTCACCTGCGCCACCGCATGCACATACACATCAAGCTCCGGCGAGGTCGCCGCGCCAGCCATATACCGCGGATGGATAAACAGGCACGCCGTGCCCCATAGCAGTTGGATCCCCGTCTCGTCTTGCAAACCCTTCGCGAGTTTCACCAGCCGGTCCAGGTTCGCGTTGCTCTCCTTGAGCGTGTCCGCCTCCGGCGCAATGTCCCGGTCGTGGAAGCACCAGAACGGCACGCCTAGCTTCTGGGTGAACTCGAACATGGCGTGCATCGTGTTCTCCGCCGCCTCGATCGGAGAGCCGCCCGTGTCCCAAGGCATCACCCGGGTCCCCACACCAAACGGATCAGACCCCGCGCCCTTCATCGCGTGCCAGTAAGCCACCGAGAAACGCATGTGCTCCTTCATCGGCTTGCCCGCAACGACCTCCTCCGGGTCGTAATGCTTAAACGCCAGCGGGTTCCTGGAGTC
>CBDUNP010000481.1:0-2399 GCA_965368605.1 uncultured bacterium
GCATTCTGACTCACACCTTCTTACAGGTCAAGCACATGTGGATAATCTGGATAACTTGTTATTGGGCTTGTCCGATAAAAACAGCCCCTTGGGCCGACCACGGATCAACCGCCCCGAGGTGCCGCCGATAGGGCGCAGAATTTGCGCCTGGGCTGATTTCTTGCGGGCTTTATTTGTCGTGATGCATCCGGCAACGACCAATCCTATAACCCCTAATATAAAAGGATTTATACTGTTTTATCGGATGGCTTTTGCTGGCCTGGGGCACTCGTGGGCATTTTCTTTCTGTTTCCAGAACAGGTAGCCGCCGGATCGCCCAGATATTCAGATGATCCGCAAGGGCTGGCGGTCGCAACGGGTTGGCGCAGCCAATCGGATCAGCCACCAGATATGTAATCTATTATAGATAAGTAAGTGCAGAACCCGGCCGAATCGGCCCTGAGGGGGGATAGTCAAGCGGGGGGAGGTCAGTCGAGGCTGGTTTCGTCGTCCAGATCATCAGAATCCAAGGGGTCCGGGTCGTCCGAGGCGTCGTCCGAGTCCTCTTTGTCGCCGCGCCGGGCCCGCCGCTGCGCCCGCCGTTCGGCTCGCAGCCGGGATTCCTCATCCGGCCAGTCATAAACGACCTCCCCGGTCTCAGGGTCCGTCCAGTCAGTCGGACCGGCGTCGGCGTCCGCATCGACCGTGTCCGGGTCGAGGTGATCGGTCTCCGGCCGAGACTCTAAGCGGATATCCCCGCCGGTCTTGTCCTGAACGACCGCCACCCGTCGGGTCCGCACCAGCTCCAGCACCGCCAGGAACAGCCCGACCATCTCGCCTCGGCCCGAACGCCCCTCAAAAATCTTCTGCAGCGTCATCGACCCGTCCCGGATCAGCCGATCCGCGATGTCGTCCGCGTGCAGCGAGATCGGCGTGTCGTCATACGTCACCTCGACCTGCGGCTTCTGCCCGATCGAGTCGAGGATCCGCCCGAATGCCTCGCAGAGGTCCAGCACGTTCGCGTCTTCCAGATCGATCTCGACCTCTTCCGCGTTCTCCGCATCTTCCTCCGGCTTGGTCTTATCGACCGGCCGGGCGGTGGGGTGGGCCGGGAACCGGTTGGACCAGTCGCGCTGCCGATCTTCCAGATCGATCGCCGCATCCTTGAATCGCTTATATGCCAGCAGTTGCTGCACCAGTTCGTATCGTGGGTCAGCCGGGTCTTCGATCGAGTCGGTCGCGTCTTCCTCCTCGCCCGACTCGGTGACGATGGGCACGAGCATCTGGCTCTTAACCTCCAGCAGCGTCGCCGCCATCACCAGAAACTCCCCCGCCAGATCAACGTCGATCGATTGAATCACTTTCAGGTGATGCAGGTACTGCTCGGTCAGCTCAGCCACGGGGATGTCGTACAGATCGATCTCGTGTCGTTTGACCAGATATAGCAGCAGATCCAACGGCCCGGCATAAGCATCCAACTGGACACGGTAGTTCTGGCTTCCGGGGGAAGCGGGGGAGCCGGGGGCTCCGGGGCTTCCGGTGGGGCTGGTAGCGGTGCGGGTCATGGTCGAATCTCCCTGGCTAAGCCTTTGGGCGGGGTACGCCCTGGGTATAGGGATAGCCGCAGGTGGGGGCCTGAGTGGTTATAATGCCACTTTACGCAGGTTTACCCTTATGAACAAGGCCCAGCCACAACCCGACCCGGAGAAAAGTTCCGGCGGCGATCCTCACAGCGAGCAGGCGGCGTTTGCCCGGCAGGTGCTCGACGCCGAGGCCGACGCGATCCGTCACGTCGAGGTGGCCGACTCGTTCCACGCTGCCGTCGATGTCGTCCTCGCCGCCAAGGACGGGAACCTCGTTGTCTCCGGCCTGGGCAAGAGCGGGTTGATCGGCCAGAAGCTCGCCGCCACCTTCGCCTCCACCGGCACGCCCGCCCACTTCATGCACCCCGTCGAGGCCATGCACGGCGACCTGGGCAAGGTCCGCAAGGGTGACACCGTCCTCCTGCTTTCCTACGGCGGGAACACCGAAGAAGTCGTTAGCCTCGCAGAACTGCTCAAACAAGACGGCGTCCCCGTGATCGCGATGGTCGGCCGAGACGACTGTGACTTGGCGAAGATCGCCGCGGTCACGCTATTGATCGGCGACGTCACCGAGGCATGCCAGCACAACCTCGCGCCGACCGCCAGCACCACCGCGATGCTCGCGCTGGGCGACGCATTAGCGTTGGCCGTCAGCCGAAGACGAAACTTCGGGGTCACCGACTTCCAGAAGTTCCACCCCGGCGGCGGCCTCGGCCGACAACTCATGCCCGTCGTCCACGCCATGCGCTTCAAGGCCGGCGACAACCAGCCGCTGATCGGCATGGGCCTCAGCGTCCAGCAGGCCTACGCCCAGGCCGAGCAGTTCTCCAAGGAATC
>CBDUNP010000482.1:0-2393 GCA_965368605.1 uncultured bacterium
CTCGCCACGGTAGTTCGGTTCGTGTTCGATGGGTGCGACCGCGGCGTCGGGGTTGCGCAGCTCGACTTTGCCCTGCCCGCCGGTGGTGCCTGAAGAATAAGAGCCGGAGCTGCCGCTGCTGCTGCTTGATCCGCCGCCGGCGACGATGATGCCGGAGGTCCCGCCGCCGACCACGCTGACCCGTCCGCTGCCGGACCCGCCTGAGCTGGAAGCGCTGCCGCTTGAACCGCCGCCGCCAGAGCCACCCCCGCCGGAACTCCCTCCGCCGCCACCTCCGCCACCCCCGCCTCCGCCGAGGCTGCCGCCGCCTCCGCCGCCGCCCCCGCCACTGTTGCGGGCCCCGGAGATGACCTGACCGCCGCCGTCCTGATTACGGGCCGAGCGGGCCGGGAGGCTGGTGAAAGCCGGGTCGACGATGAAGCCGCTATCTATTTCGTCGGCGTCTTCGGTCTCGGGCAAGGCTTCCTGGGTTTCGATTCCTTCGCTGAGCGTGTCTTCCAGCGTGTCGTTTGTCCAGACAACCGTGCTGATCGGGAAATGGCCTTCGGCTTCTTCGTCCTCGTGTTGGGTTTGCGGGGGGGCTTCTTGCTGGGCGCTGAGTTCGGCGACCACAAAGATTTTGTAAGGCTCGATGTCCAGCGTGTCGAACAGGCCGTCGCCGGTGAAGTCGCCGACGGTGTTGAGGGTCTGTTCGTCTGCGTCGGGGTATGACTGGAAGTAGGTTTCCCGTTCGCGCCAGGCCAGTGCGCAGGCGGTGACGTCTTCCAGGTCGATCAGGCCGTTGAGGTTGAAGTCGCCAAGCAGGGGTTGCTCGGGTGTCGAGGGGTCGGTGGCTGTCGTTGCCTTGCCTGGATCTTGTATCGGTGGGGGAGGGGCAGATTCCCCGTGGGCGTGAGGCGCTGTCAGGGAGGCCGCCCCCACGACCAGCGCGGCTGCGACCATTACGGTCCGTCCGCGTCGATAACATCTGGATTCTTGTTTCATGGCTACGACTCGCTGGCTGTCCCGGGAGCCTTACCTGTGGCACCGGGTCCAATCAGAAGAGTCCAATTCAATCGCCTGCGGCACAAACGCGCTTTGAGATTGACCTAATTTTAACAGTCAACAGCACCGCGATGATCGTTACGATCGGCACAACCGTGTTGTCTGTTCCGTGTTGGGACGGCCGATGTTTCGCGGGGCCGCCCTATAACATTCATCACGAGCCTCGGCCCCTTATCGGCGTATCCCACGGCGACGTCGGCCGGCCTGTGCTTTGGCCGCATTGGGCTGCTATCATGCATGGTTCGCGGCGCGTGGCGGGCGGGAGCGGTTCAAGCCGACGCCCCGGTAAGCCGACCTAAACGGCAGGGACGCCAACATTTACAGACCCCCCGGAAGCTCGGCCTCGTGCCACACTTCCGAGCTACTGACCCAGGAGGAGCCCCCGTGGCTGTGAACCCAAAACGTGCATTGATTACCGGGATCACCGGGCAGGACGGCTCGTACCTGGCCGAGTTCCTGCTGGAGAAGGGCTACGACGTGCACGGCCTGATCCGCCGGGCCAGCACCTTCAACACCGACCGCATCGAACACATCTACCGCGACCCCCACGAGTCCGGCGCAAAGATCCACCTGCACTACGCCGACCTGACCGACGGCAACAGCCTCGCGAAGATCGTCCGTGAGGTGAAGCCCACCGAGGTCTACAACCTCGGCGCGCAGAGCCATGTCCGCGTCAGCTTCGACCAGCCGGTCTACACCGCGGACGCGACCGGCGTCGGCACGATCAAGCTGCTCGAAGCCATCCGTGACTTCCAGAACGACTCCGGCTACCAGATCCGCTACTACCAGGCCAGCACCTCCGAGATGTTCGGCGGGATGCCCGAGAGCGCGCCGCAGAACGAAGACACCCCGTTCCACCCGCGCTCGCCCTACGGCTGCGCGAAACTGTACTCGCACTGGATCACGATCAACTACCGCGAGTCGTACAAAATGCACGCCTCCTGCGGGATCCTGTTCAACCACGAATCTCCCCGGCGCGGCGAGACGTTTGTGACGCGCAAGATCACCCGGGCTGTCGGGCGGATCAAGCACGGCCTGCAGAAGAAGCTCTACCTGGGCAACCTCGACGCCAAGCGCGACTGGGGCTTTGCCGGCGACTACGTCGAGCAGATGTGGCTGATGCTCCAGCAGGACACCCCCGACGACTACGTCGTAGCCACCGGCGAGACACGCACCGTCCGCGAGTTCTGCGAACGCGCGTTTAGCCGGGTCGGCCTGAATTACGAAGACTACGTCGAGATCGATCCACGCTACTACCGCCCGGCGGAAGTGGACCTGCTGCTGGGCGACCCGACCAAGGCCAAGACCAAACTCGGATGGGTCCCGCGCGTCACCTTCGAGGGCCTGGT
>CBDUNP010000483.1:0-2382 GCA_965368605.1 uncultured bacterium
TGCAGGCGGAAGGCTTCCCAGCCCTTCAACGGCTGCCAGTCCAGGTAGACCGTGACCAACTGATCGACGCCATCCCCGACCGGGCGGGCGATATCGACTTCGCCCTGGTTGCCGCGGATACGCACGCCCTTGGCGAAGACGATCCCGACATAATCCTGGGCCTCTTCGTCAAAGGGGGACACCGCCTGATCGCCCAGATTCTGCAGGACGCTGGCGTAGGTGAGTTTCTCGGTGTTTGCGGGCAGCATGATCTGGACCGGCTCGGTGATCCCGGCCTCGTCGATGGCGTAGCGCACGGCCTTGGTCACCACGGTCCGGACGGTCTTGCCGTTGGGGTCGTGGCTGGCCTGGTCGGTCTGCTGCGGCGGGATGTTGACGTAGGTCTGACAGCCAAACGCCAGCAGGCAGATGATGGCTAAGGCGAATACAGTCGTGATTTTCTGGGTCATCGTAAGCGCTCCGTGCTTGTTGAGGATGACTGGATTGTATCAGGACAGCCCCGGCGTGCCATCGGAGGCCGCCAGGCGGGCTAGATTTCGATATCGTTCAGATCGGGCGGCTTGTAGCAACCATCGTCAAACCCGCTACTCCACGGTCACGCTCTTGGCGAGGTTCCGGGGCTTGTCTACGTCATGGCCCCGCAGCACGGCCGCGTGGTAGGACAGCAGCTGCAACGGCACTACGCTGACCAGCGGCTGCAGCGCGTCGGGCATCGGAGGGATCGTGAAGACCGCGTCGGCGTACCGCTTGATATTCTCGTCCCCCTCGGTCGCCACCGCCAGGATACGCCCGCCGCGGCTACGGACCTCCTCGATATTTGACATGACCTTGTCGTACTGGGTGCCTTGGGTCGCCAGGAAGACGACAGGCATCCCCTCGTCGATCAGGGCGATCGGGCCGTGCTTCATCTCGGCGGCCGGCATCCCCTCGGCATGGATGTACGAGATCTCCTTGAGCTTCAACGCCCCCTCGATCGCCACCGGGTAGTTGTACCCACGGCCCAGGAACAGCCAGTTGTCCCGATCCACCACCCGCTCGACGCAGGTCTTGATGTGGTCGGACTGCTCGAGCACCCGCTCGATGTAATCAGGCACCTGCTCCAACTGCTTGAGGTACTCCGCGACGGCGTCGTTGGAGAGGAACTTGCGTTTGCCGATGTACAGCGACAGCAGCGTCAGCACCGCGACCTGGCCGACGAAGGCCTTGGTTGAGGCCACGCCGATCTCCGGCCCGACATGCAGATACACCCCGGCGTCCGTCGATCGCGCGATCGTCGACCCGACTGAGTTCACCGCGCCTATGGAAAGAGCCCCGCGGTCCTTGGCTTCCGTCAACGCCGCCAGCGTGTCGGCTGTCTCGCCGGACTGGCTGACCGCGACAATAACGGTGCCTTCCTCGATGATCGGGTTTCGGTAGCGGAACTCGCTGGCGTACTCGCATCGGGCCGGGACCTTGGCGAGGTCCTCCATCAGATATTCGCCGATCAACCCGGCGTGGTACGCGGTGCCCTGCCCGGTGAACAGGAAGCGTTTGGCATGGACCAGGTCGCGCGAGATTTCACTAAGCCCGCCGAGGACCACACGCCCCTCGCGGTGGTCGATCCGACCACGCAGGCAGTTGCGGATGCTCTCGGGCTGCTCCATGATCTCTTTGAGCATGAAGTGTGAGTAATCGCCCAGCTCGATCTGCTGGAGGTTCATCTCCAATTCGGAGATCTCCTGCGTCACCGGGACGTTGTCCACCGTCGTCGTGCGGAAGTCCACGGCCCAGGGGCCACGCTCCTCGGTCAGCTTGTCGTTCTTTCCAGCACACAGGCGGACAACCTGGTAATCGTCCAGCGTGATCGCCTGCGTCGTGTGGCTGACGATCGCCGACGCATCGGACGCAACGACGTAGCTGCGGTCCGCGATCCCGACGATCAGGGGCGACCCCTTGCGGGCGCAGACCATCGTGTTCGGCTCGATATCACAGATCGCCGCGATCGCGTAGGCCCCGGTCACCTCTCGCAACGCTTTCTGCACCGCCGACTCCAGATCGGTGTCGTAGAGTTCGGCGATGAGTTTGGCGAGGACTTCGGTATCGGTCTGGCTGGTGAAGGTGTGCCCCTTGCCTTGCAGGTAGGTGCGCAGCGAGGCGTAATTCTCGATGATCCCGTTGTGGACCAAGGCGATAGTGTGGCCCTGCCGTGTGGTCCCGGTGTGTGGGTGGGCGTTGGGCTCGCTGGGTTCGCCGTGCGTCGCCCAGCGGGTGTGCGCGATGCCGACCGAGGACTCCAGCCTGTCGGCGTCCTGCTCGATCTTGTCTTCCAAGACGCTGACCCGGCCCAGGCTCTTGCGGACCTGGATGCCCCCCGGCGTGACCACGGCGATGCCCGACGAGTCG
>CBDUNP010000484.1:0-2369 GCA_965368605.1 uncultured bacterium
TTCGCGGACCTGCAGGACGTGGCCGTACCACATGCGGACGTAGTCGGCGTACATGGAGTCGCGTTGGTCGCCGGTGAAGACGATGCTTGACGCGGGGGCCATGGTGGGCAGGCGTTTGGTTTCCGGGGCGTTCAGCGGGGAGACCTGGTCGTAGATGAACATCAGCTGGTCGCTGCGGATCGTGCGAGTGACGCCGCGGATGCCGTCCTCGACGGTGAGCGGGGCGGTGACGTTGCGTTGGACGATGGCGAGGAACCCGCCGGGCTCGGGGCCGTTGCCGTCGCGTCCGGCCGGGCCGACCATCCGGCTCTGCCAGTTGGCGGGGACCGAGGCGTCGCTGTTGATCTGCAGCTCGGTCTCGAAGGCGATCTGCTCGTCGAACGTGCGGGATTTCTGGAGCAGTTCCCCGGCCTGGGTGCCGCGGGCGACGGTGGAGACCACGCTGTTGAAAAGCTGATTGATGACCAGCACGACGAAGGTCGTGATCGCCAGGGAGACCATCATCTCCACGAGGGTGATGCCGCGCTCGCCACGTCGGCCAGCTACGCAGTCGGCTGCCGGGGGTGTCATCCGGGGGTGGGTTCGGGATGTATGGGTGCGGTGTTTCATGGCGTTAGGGGTTGATGCTCAGGGGGATGGACTCCTCGACCCAGACCAGCGGGGAGTTGCTTTCGAGTCTGATGTTGTTGGCGCTGTCGATGGCGACGGCGAAGTAGATCTTGGAGATACTGCCGATCGTGGGGGAATCGACGGTGAGCCTGTTGGCTTCGGCGAGTATGACGGTGTGGACCTGTCCGTCATCGCCGATGATCTGGTCGCCGGGCTGGATGAGGTCGGGCAGGCCGTCGCCGTCGGCGTCGTTGCTGGCGGTTCCCAGCAGCCCGTTGCCGAAGGTGATCACGCTCCCGGAGATGTCGGTGATCGGTGTGCTCTGGCGGACCTGCGGGGGCAGGTTGGTGCCGCCGCGGTGCATGATCAGCAGCGTCGCGGAGAAGCTGGGCCCGGAGGGGTCGGTGAGGTTGGTGACCTGCAGCAGGGGGTACCAGTAGTAGTCCCTGCGGAAAGGGTTCTCGATGTGCTTGGGGTAGCTGCGGACCTCCAGGTTCAGAAGGTTGTCGAAGGGTTGTGGCACGGTCAATCCCGGCTGCGTGATCATGGGCATGATCGGGGTGGGGTTGCCCGCGCTGGCGCCGTCGACGGCGGTGAAGAACGGCACGAGCGAACCGGTCCGGTTGGCGGGGGTTACGTCGTGGCTGTAGCTCATCTCGTACAGGGGGTTGTCCTGATTGGAAGGCGGGGAGGTCACCTGATTGCGGGCGATCGCGAGGAACGTGGCGCGGGCGTTCTTGGCGACGCGGCGGCCATCGACTTCGCGGACGGTGTCGCGTTGGATGGTGATCGCGGTGGGGAAGATCGCGGCGACGGCGACGAGCCCGACGGTGAAGATGCCCATCGCCACGAGGACCTCCATGAGGCTGAACGCGGCGCTGCGCCGACCGGCGGCGGTGTGTCGCGTTGCCCGTGGCGGGGTGGCCCAGGATGTATCGGTTCGTGGGTTCATTACTGATCTCGGTTCCGCATCAAGGCCCCGGTCTGCTTGCTGAACATCAGCATCTGGCCGTTCTCTCGCATCCAGTTCCAGCGGTCGTTGTTGGCGGAGGCGCTGGTGTCGGTCCACGCGGGGATGACCCCGTCTTCGACCGCGATCTGGAAGGCTTCACGTGAGTACACATAGACCCCGACGACGGCTTCGATCTTCTCGAAGGGGAGGATGTATTTCTCTTTAGACTGGCTCCAGTTGTTCGCGTTAAACGCGCCGGCGTCGGGGTTGTACCAGTCGGGGTTGTAGCCGGACACGTCGTTGCGGGAGGCGTTGGGGGAGTTATCTACGCTGTAGTTCTGGTCGTAGTTGCCGTCGTAGTAGACGAACTGGTAGTCGTTGGCGCGGTCTTCGGGGATGTCCCAGCCGGTGGCGATCAGGTAGCCGTTCTGGTTGAACCAGACGGCGAACGGGGGCGGCAGCAGCAGGGGGGGCTTGTTCCAGGCGGGGTATCCGATGTTCCCGCCGCTGACGCGGTTGATGCCGACGACGCCGGTGTCGGTGGGCAGTTGCAGGTAGTCGACGCCGGGGATGTCGACGAACCCGTTGAGTTCGCGTTGGGGCAGGCCGGAGCCGGGCTGTTCGTCGTCGATGAACGGGCCGTGCTGTTCCAGGAGCCTCGAGCCGCTGTAGAAGTCGATGGATCGTGCGCCGTGGGCGCCTTTCTGCGTGGTGAGCCGGATCTCGCCGGCGGGGGTGAAGATGGCGGCGGCACCGCTGAAGACGCCGGCCTGGTCGCCGGGGTCCGTCGGGTCCAGGTCGTTGGGGA
>CBDUNP010000485.1:0-2367 GCA_965368605.1 uncultured bacterium
GTGCCCGGGCCGCAGACGTCGTGGGTCATCAGGACATCGACGTCGACCCAGACATTGTCGCCTGGGGCAACCTCGTCTTTGCCGGAGTGGGCGGCGAAGATTTTCTCGGTCATGGTCATGGGTCGTGGCATATCGGCGCGTCCTTAAAGTTCTTGTAATACTTGGCTTGCGTGCATTCCGCCGGATTGGCGGCCGGGCATGGCCGGGTCCGCAGAGCGGGATATTGTAGCAGGCCGGCACGCGGCGGGCCATGATAAAAAGTCGATTCTTCATTGGTCGGCGGGTGAGGGGGGTGTTAAGTTGGGTGTGGCTCGGGTTTGGTGTGATTAGACTGCGTATCGCCACACGCGCGGACCGGGCCGACCGGCCTTTCGGTGGTGTTACGGCATATATATTCGAGGGTTACGTTAGGCGGTGTGCCTATCCGATGTGTCGGGGCGGTGGCGAGCGATGGAAGTCGGGGGTCTTACGGGTTGGTCGTCGAGGGCGGCTGGCATGCCAGGTGATATGAAGATGTCATCGTCTACGCTGGGGCGGTTGCGTGAAGGCCCTTGGTGGGTGTTCGTGCGTGCGGATCGGCGTACGGTTTTCGCCCCCCGTGCTATTTTATGTTGCCGTCTGCTGTGCGTGATGAAATGCCAAGGCGTCGTGGGTAATCACGGACGCCCGCCTTTTGCTCGGAGACTCTGCCGATGGTCGTGTTGCTGCTGGTGTACCTGTTCATTGCGTTGGCGTTTTCCTTTCTGTGTTCGATGCTGGAGGCGGTGCTGCTGAGTGTGCCGCGTTCGCATATCGCGGTGCTTGTCGAACAGGGCCGGCCTGCGGGGCAGCGTCTTCGGCGGATGAAGGAGGATGTGGACCGCCCGCTGGCGGCGATCCTGACGCTGAACACGTTTGCGCACACGCTTGGGGCGACGGGCGTGGGTGCGGAGGCGGCGCTGCTTTGGGGCGACGCGTGGGTGGGCGTGGTTGGGTTCGTGGTCACGCTGCTGATTCTGGTGTTCTCGGAGGTGATCCCCAAGACGCTGGGCGCGTTATACGCCAAGTCGCTGGCGCCGACGGCAACGTGGATCATCGGGGTCCTGATCGTGCTGCTTTGGCCGGCCGTCGCCGCGTGCGAGTGGGTGTCGCGGCTGATCTCGCGTCGTGGCCAGGGGCCGCCGGGGATCACCCGGCTGGAGGTCAGCGGGGTGGCGGCGCTTGCGCTGGCGGACGGTGCGCTGGATCAGGACGAGGCCCGGGTGATCCGGAACCTGATCGCGTTACGTGAGGTCACGGTGGGGCAGGTGATGACACCGCGCACGGTGGCGTACACGCTGAACGCGGATCAGACTGTCGAATCCGCGACGCGTGACGAGCCGCCGCCGTTTGCGCGTATCCCGGTGGTTGAGGGGTCGCTGGATAGCGTGAGGGGGCAGGTCCACCGCCACCAGTTGTACAAGGCGAAGGGCGCGGGGCAAGGGGCGGCGTGTTTAGCGGAACTGGTTCGGCCGCTGCATGCGGTCCCCGAGGTGGCCCCGTTATCCAAGGTGCTCAAGACGTTTATCGACCGCCGAGAGCAATTGTTCCTGGTGGTTGATGAGTTCGGCGGCTCTGCGGGGCTGATTACGCTTGAAGACGCGCTGGAGACGCTGCTGGGCGTGGAGATCATGGACGAGACCGACACGGTCGAGGATATGCAGGCGCTTGCGAGGAAACTGCTGGACGGGCGGCATCGGTCAAAGGGCTCGGGCACCGCGGGGCCGCGGAGCCGGGATGAGCCTTGAATTGGTAGGCGTGGCGGGCTGTTTGCCGGCCCCATTTGCGGAGGTGCCGGGGGTTGTGCGTGCCCGGGCGTCTTGGTTGGGGCCCTGGGCGGGCCGGGTTCGTACAGTGTACGCCCGGATTGGCGTTTGGTCGGATCGGGACGTATGATCCGCGTTCCATGATTCTAAAAGAGCATATAAAGTCGGGGTTTGCCTACGCGGGCGTTGTTTCAGCGTGCTGGCTGGTGGGCTGCCAGGGGCCGATGGAGCGCAGCGACGAGCAGGCGTTGCGTGAATCGATGATCGCGGCGCACCGTGCACACCTTTCGGCGGTGTCCGAGGGGCGTGTGATCGAGCTGAGCCGGGAGCCCAGCGACGTCGAGAGCGAGCTGAGCGACGAGCGTCGGCGGGAGCTCGACGCCATGAGCGGCCTGGATGCCTATAAGGATATCGAGGCGGACACGGGGACGGACCTGCTTGGGCAGGACGGCGGTCGTGTGGTGGACCTGTCGCTGCGTGAGGCGGTGGCGCTGGCGGTGAAGAACAACCTTGACCTTCAGATCGCACGGATGACGCCGGCCATCAGCGAGGCGCGGATCGTGCAGGCCAAGGCCGTGTTCGA
>CBDUNP010000486.1:0-2363 GCA_965368605.1 uncultured bacterium
GTCGGCGGGCGGGCCCCATGTTTTGATTAAGCAGGGATTGGCAGATGACGGCCGACTCGTGGAAGCGCTGCTGGCGGTGGCGTATCGCGGCCAGGCGGTGGTAGAGCGTGAGCCTGATCCAACGGACCAGGGGGCGGCGTTTGAGGTGCTCGGCGAGCAGTGCTTCGGCCGCACCGGGGCTGTGGCCGATCAATTCCGTGATGTGCGGCAGCGAGCGCCAGATCGTGGCGCTGATGGTGTTGATCGAGATCCACCCAAACACCATCAGCAGGATGACGGCAAGACCCAGCGTGCTTTCGGTGAGGTTGTTGACGATCAGGTAGCCGGCGGCGAGTACGACGACGACGAGCGCCGCCCAGCGTATCGCGGAGTCGATCCAGAGGTCGCGAAGAAACTTATCCGGCGAGAAAGGCGGGATCGTTGCGGGCGCAGGCCGGGAGGCACTTTCCTTTGATCCCGACGGAGGACCGCCCCGATGATTGGGTCGGTCCGCGTTGGGGGGTGAGCTGTCCGGGGGCAGGTTATCCGGGGGTTGTTCGTTCACGATAACTCCGTGAGGGGTTGGAGTTCCGGGAAACGCTTGACCAAGGCATCGGGGGGGAGCAGGAGCGTGGCGCGCTTCCACCAGGTCTGGGTTTCGTTGGGGGTAGAAGCGTCGTCGGTATTGTTGTGCGTGTGGTAATGGCATAAGGCCATGAGCGCGTGGCCGTAGCCCGCCTCGACACCGAGCGGACGCAGGTCGTCGACCAGGCCCTCGCTTTGTTCAACGCCTGCCTCGAAGTGGTGCGTGCGCACCTGCTGGGTGAGCATGGCCAAGCGGTAGGCGGCGCTGATGGGCGTGTTGCTGAAGGGCTCGACCGGGCCACGCAATCGACGGATCGCGTCGTCGGCATCGGAGAGCCTTTCGGCACCGAGCGAAGCGGCGGCTCGGCTGACACCGATGTGGACGGTGATCGGTTGGTTGGGAGGAAGCTGATCAAGCAGGTAGTCGTAGCCAACGATGGCGGCGTCGTACTGCCCGAGTGTGTCCAGGCAGTGCGAAATCATGGCGATAGTTTGGCCGTGCAATTGCGGGACGAGCGAGGCCTGCGGGAGCAGACGCCAGCCGAGGCGCAGGGCCTTGGGGTAGCGCCTGAGCATGGCGATTTCCTGGGTGCGCCGGACACTTGCCTGCAGGCCCGCCAACCGACGGGCGCGGAACGAGGTGTGCCCGATGAGCCAGATCAGGGCGATCCAGGGCAGGATATTAGATAACGGCCCGCCGATCAGCAGCGAGATCACGATGAGCGTCACCGCCACGATAAAAGGCGTGCGCATCTGCCAGACCGTCGGCGGGTTGGCGGGATTAGCGCGCAGATAGTCCTGGAACTGTTCGGGGGTCGGCGGTCTGAATAGGTCTTTGGGGGGGGCTGGCATGACTTACTTATTCCTCATCCAGCAGCCTGCGCAGGTCTACGAGCAGCTCGATCCGCCCGGCCTGGGTGAGCCCGTCGTAGTACCCGCGGATCACACCCGTGCGGTCGATCAGCAACAGCTTGCCGCTATGCAGGATGTCCATCGCGTCGCCGGGCTTGCCCGGTTCGACCGGCAGCTTCAGCCCGTCCTGCACGAAGGGCCAGACATTGGTTTGCTCACCGGTCAAAAACTGCCAACGCTCCGGGTCGGCGCTGAAGGCCTGCGCGTAAGCACTCAAGACCTCCGGCGTGTCGTGTTCGCCGTCGATGCTGATGCTGACGAGGCGGACATCGTCAACGGTCTCCGGCTGGTTGGACAGGGATGTCTGGATCTGTTTCATGCCGCCGGTCATCGTGGGGCAGATCGCGTTGCATCGGGTGAAGATCGTGTTGACGACCCAGACCTTGCCGCGGAGGTCGTTCAGGCCGAGCGGCTGGTTGTGCTGGTTCGTGAAAGCGAACACGGGGACCGCGCCGAAGCGCGGCAGTGGCTCGGCCGGGGAAGCCGCGTCGGCGTCATCGGCGGCGACCAGCATCACCGAGCCTTGCTCCGTGTCCTGATCCGTGATCGGGCCGTAGGTCAGGACGGTGAACGTGATCACCGCAGTCGCCAGCCAGGAGAAGATCGCAACGATTACCAGCGCAGCTTTAGGCACCATAACTCAGACCCCATCTTTTCTGGGTTGGCTGACGACCCATACCGCCAGCGACAGCATGGCGGCGGTAAAGGTCATCGCCAGGAACACGTTCAGCGACAACGGCAGCCCGGTCTGCACGGCATCGTAGCCCAGGAGGGTATGCGACAAGGCCGCCTGGCTGTAGGTCAACGGGTTGGCCCACATCAGGAACTTTAACCAGGGCATCGCGGTAGAGACCGGGAAGATCGCGCCACACAGAAACCACATCGGC
>CBDUNP010000487.1:0-2362 GCA_965368605.1 uncultured bacterium
TCGGGTCTTTCAGCGTCAGCGTGAGATTGTTCAGCGCGACGGTGTCTACGTTCCCGGGGGCATGGACCACGATGTGCCGGACCGGGTTGTACCGGTTGCCGATCAACACGGGCATGCCGGTTGGCCGGTCGGTTACGGAGCGCACCGTCATCGCAAGGCGTCGGCTGATCCGCACGTCGTCAATCAACACCCCGCGGTTGATATCGCTGGAACAGATAAAGCGGATGTGTTTTGGCATCGTGCCGTGCAGGGGGATGGTGACTTGTGTGTTAAAACCAACGACCTCGACGGCGTCATCACCGCGATAGACCTCGCGCCACGCTTGGCCGTCATGGATCTCCACATGGAAAGTGAAGGGTCCGCTGCTCGACCAGCGTTCCGCCCAGAACGATAGCTCATAGGGTTCGGCGTCGACCCGGGCGGGTGTCCATGTGACTTCGCAGGACTCACCCGCCAGGCGAAGCGAGTGCTTGCCGGCCCGCCTGGGCCCGGTCTGGATCGTTGCGCCGGATGAGTTCGCTTCCCATCGGCCGGCCGCGTCTTCATGTGATTGCAGCACACCCTTGGGATGTGACTCGAATCCAGTAGATAGCAGGGTGCTGCCGGCGGCCGATTCTTTCGGCGCCGTGATGGCTGTGCTGATGACGGCCAACAAGCAGGCGAATCCAAAACAGAAGCCGCGGAAAGCCCGGGAAGAATCTGGGGGAGAGGTCTTATGCATGGTTGTGTTCTTCGGCCTTAGTGTGCTGCCCGAGGCGCGGTTTCCGCCAGGTGTGACGCGAGTTTTTCGATCTCGGGTTGCATGCCGTCGCGACCAGCCAGGTTGACGGACTCGTGGGGGTCGTTGTTGTGGTCGTACAGCTCGATCGCGACGGGTTCGCCCGTACGCCAGTCCCGCCACTCGGTGTAGCGGTAGCGGGGCGTCCGCAGCGAATACCCCATCACGGTCGGACCGGCGTCGGCCTTGTAGTAGGGCGGACGCGGGTGCTGGGTGATCGCGACGCGGTCCCGGTCGGCGTCGGCGTTATCCAATAGCGAAGCGAGCGACCTGCCTTCAAGATAATCCGGGGCCTGAAGCCCGCACAGTTCCGCCAGCGTCGGGTAGATATCCAGCAGCTCCGCCATCGCCACGCAGCGTTGCCCGCGGGTCTTGCCGGGCGCACTGATAATCAGAGGGACCCCGGCGTCCTTCTCGAAGTTCGACGTCTTCGCCCACAGCGCGTGCTCGCCGAGGTGGAAGCCGTGGTCCGACCACAGCACAACGATCGTGTTTTCCGCCAACCTCAGGCGGTCCAGCTCATCGATGACTTTGCCGACCTGCGCATCGACGAAACTCACAGCTGCGTAATACCCGTGCCGCAGTTCGCGCACCTGCTCAGGCGTCGGCTGGCCCTCCTTGGGCATCCCTGCGTAGCCTCGCAGCTCCCTGAAGTTGTGCTGCGCGATCTGCACGCCATCGGTCGGCGGCGTCGTGGGCTGCGGGCCGGGGATCGCCTCTGGGTCGTAGAGGTCCCAATATTGCTTGGGCGCATTAAACGGCAGGTGCGGCTTCCAGAACCCGACCGCTAGGAAGAAAGGCTTATCTTTGTGTTTGTTAAGCGCTTCGATCGCTTCCTGCGCGATTCGGCCGTCGAAGTATGTCTCGTCGGGGACGTCCTCGCACTGCGTCGGGCCGTTCTGTGTCTCGGCAGGTGTCCCCTGCGGCGCACCGGGGATGTACCAGTCGCTGTAGTGCGGCGCGTAGTGATAGGTCTGAGGGACGGACCAGGAACCCGGGTCGCCCTCCACGGTGAGCTTGCCCCAGTTGTGATACAGCTTGCCGATCCCCCGCGTGTAGTAGCCGTGGTTCTTGAAGAGTTGCGGCAGGGTGACCGTGTTCGGGTGCGTGTCGCGGAAGTGGGTACGCAGGTTCCAGATGCCCAGCGTGTCAGGCCGCATCCCCGTCATCAATGAAGCCCGCGACGGGTTGCACACCGCCTGCTGCGCGTAAGCATATCGGAACACCGTGCCGCGTTCGGCGAGCCGGTCGATGTTTGGCGTCTTCGCGACCGCTGAGTCGTAGCACCCGACCTCGGTGTTCATGTCATCCAGCGCGATGAACAGCACGTTGTGCCGCTGAGTGGTCTTGTTGTTAGGCTCTGCCCGGGTGATTGCAGACGACAGGCTTAGCACTAGCAGGATGAGGACGATACGTTTTGCCTGTCCGGTGATGAAGTGTTTCACGTTGATCCCTGATCGGTTCGGTGAGCCGGTGTTTACAACGCCGCCTCGCGCCACTGCTGGGTGTCGAGGGTTCGGCTGATGCGGAACAGGCTCGCCGGTGTCCGACGCCAGCCGGCGTAGACAAAGATGTGTTGCATAT
>CBDUNP010000488.1:0-2351 GCA_965368605.1 uncultured bacterium
GTGACACACGAGGTTGAATCGTTCCGCCGGGGAACCCGCTGCAAGCGGGCGGAAAATCCGCCGACGGCACGCCTCATAGTGTACCACTGATAGGAGCAAATACCAGACAAAAACCGCAGGCACCGCCCGGCAGAGCACGGGTTAAACCATAGCCGCTGGCTGGTGCAACCTCATGCCTCAGATCTTCCCGCTCGCGACCAGTTTTTCATCGAGTTGGGCCTGATACGCGGCCTTGGTTTCTTTGTTCTCTTTGCAAGCGGCCGCAAAATAAACCGCGCCGAAGGCCTGGCGTGAGTGGTCCGTGGTTGAGTTGCCGTCTGCCAGATGGATCGTCAACGAGTGATGCGCGATCAGGTGCCCGGCCTTGCAAGGGAAGCTCACCAGATTCGCCATGTCGTGTTCCGTCCCGAAATCGAGCATGCCCTGAGAGAAGCCCAGCGTTTCCGTGCGCCCGTGCCAGCGCATGCCGTGGCGGTGAGAACCCTGGACATACTTGACGCACCCCTGCTCCGGCTCGATGTCTTCCAGAGCGATCCAGATCGTCACCGCGTGGTTGGGGGTCAGGTGGAAATAGAAGCCGTCCTGATGCGGCGGTGTGGGCTGGCCGACACCCGGCGGCTTGTTGAAGTACTGCATGTTGGCCGGCGTGACCTCTTCACCCAGCACGATCCTTGCAAGCGTGGGCAGCGGGCCCTGGGTCATCATGTCTCCGAAGTAGGCGTCGTGTTTCCAGATGTTGAAAAGCTGCTTGAGCGTCGTCGGGTCGGCCTTGTCCTCGTAGTAAACCTCCGAGGCGGGTGTCTTCGGGACGACCTCCCGGATGTAGCGTTCCTTGGCTTCGATGAGGGCCTCAAGCTCCTTGCCCGAGTAGAAACCCGGGATCGAGACGTAGCCATCCAGATTAAACTCATGCGCCAGGCGGTCCGCGTGTTTTTTCAGGTAGGCCGTGGAATAACTCATACCGGGTTCCTTTTGCTAAGGTGATGGCGATAAATTAATTCAACGCATGTTAATAGGTGGAAAATGGCATTCAATTGTATAAAATGATGATTTATTGGGAGTACTGATGGCCGGCGTCGACTTCTTAAGACACGGGTACGGGCGCTTCGACAGCCGCGCCGCGATCGGGCCGGTCTGCTGGCCACACAGCGACCTGCTGTGGATACACAGCGGGCGGGCGACCCTGCGGATCGGCAACGCCCCGGCCGAACGGCTGCAGCGCGGGCAGGGTGTGCTGATCCACCCCAACACACCATTCCAGGGCCACGCCGTCTCCAGCTCCGCGCGGGCTTCTATTCAACACTTTCATATCCGTAACGATGTCGATGCCGACACCCTGCCCGAACCCCTGCAACCGCATCACAATCAGCCGCCGGGCTACACACGGTATGAGGCGGCGGACGCCGACGAGTTTGACGAGATGATCGACGAAGCGATGCGCCTGGCGATGATGCCATCGTCGGGCATGGTGTATGCCATGCGTCTCGCTCAGTTGACACTCATCCTGGGCAAGCTGGCGTTGGACAAAGAGATGCAACCCGCTCAAGGCCCCCACCACGACCGCCTGGCGGGCCTGCTGCGTTCCATACGTGAGCACCCGGACCACAGGTGGACACTGCAACAGATGTCGGAACACACGGGCATGTCCGCGAGCCACTTCCGCGCCGTCTTCCGGGAGCAACTGGGCGTGTCGCCCGGTCAGTACCAGCAGCACATACGCATGACCGAGGCGGCCCGCCTGCTGTACGAAACGGATGACCCCATCAAGTCCATCGCCGCCCGGCTGGGGTACTTCGACCTGTCGCACTTCTACCGGCAGTTCCAGACCATCCACGCCCAGACCCCCGCCGCCTACCGGGACGCGATGCGACCCGACGCCTGACCCGTTGGGTTCTGCCGGTCTAACGATGGTGTCGTGGAACTCAGCGAGACAAAAAAACAACACCGGCCTTTCGACCGGTGTTGCTTATTCATACCCATCCGTGGTGATGATGTTGTCTTAGGCGGCGCGACGGCGGGTCGTGCTGCCGGTGGTCCGCTTGAACTTGTAGGACTTGGCCTTGGCGCCAGTGGTCTTACGAGTCTTCGCCTTCGTGGCGGTCTTGCGGGCCTTGCTCTTGACCGAAGCGCCCTTGCGGGTCTTGGCCTTGGTGGCCGAGGTCTTACGAGCCTTGGGCTTGGCAGCCGACTTGCTCTTGGCCTTGGTTGCGGTCTTGCGCGTCTTAGCCTTGGTCGTGGTGGCCTTGCGGGTCTTAGCCTTCGCAGTGGTCTTACGAGCCTTGGTCTTGGTCGCGGTCTTGCGGGCCTTGGTCTTCGTAGCCGACTTGGACTTCGCCTTGGTCTTTGGCTTG
>CBDUNP010000489.1:0-2314 GCA_965368605.1 uncultured bacterium
GGTTCGAGTCCGGCCACCAGTTTTAGTTTCAATTCGATGCTCACCCCGTTACTCAATCGGAAGAGTACCCGTCTTCTAAACGGGCCTGTGCTGGTTCGAGTCCAGCCGGGGTGATTCCTCGCGATACAGATACGTTATTGATTGCACCGTAGCACAATGGTTGTGCGGCTCCCTGTTAAGGAGAGGGTTGCGGGTTCGAGTCCTGCCGGTGCAGCTTGATTGTGCACGTAGCTCAATCGGCAGAGCGGCGGATTCCAAATCCGTCAGGTGGAGGTTCGAGGCCTCCCGTGCATGTTTGTTTATATGTTGGGATCATCCCTTGTCGTCCGGCGGCTCACCTGCCACGCTTTGCGTCTGGCAACGTGTGTTCCGCGACACGGGTTCTATCGGTGTGGTTTGGTCCGCCAAATTGAGTAGCTCATCTTGGTAGAGCAACTGACTAAGAATCAGTAGGTAGCGGGTTCAATTCCCGCCTCACACCCGGCAGGGGCGCAAGCCCTGGGGTTCGACTCCCCCCCCGTCCGCCCTCGGTCATGGGCACCACACGTGGGTCGGGGCGCGATTCATCGCGTCGCCAGCCGGGATGTCTTTAACGTATGACCGCTTCGACGGTGATGCGTCCGGGCGTCTCGGCACCGACAAGTCGGCCAGCGGTCTGGCGGATACCGGTACATGACAGCGTGAGGCGTCTTTGACGCCGCGGCGGTCATCCGGCTCCGCGTCGAACGGGACACCCCATGCGGGGGCGGGTGCCCGTCGGCGTGTGAGCCGTGTGACGACAGCGCGCTCCCTCGTGTCCCTCAAGCCGATCCCGCCTATGCGTCGGGGCGATGCAAACGACATCAATCCCCGGCCCACTCTTTAACTTCTTACTTCGTCGTGACGTTCACGGCGGTGCGATTGTCACCTCCAACAATAGGAGCCAGGCTATGTTTGCAAAGTTACGTATCCGTAAGCATGAAGTCGGATTGTGGTTCCGCCACGGCGATTTCAAGCGGCTGTTAGACCCCGGCAGCTACTGGCTGTTGGGCCGGTTCTTCTTCCGTGCGTTCTTCAGCCACCGCGTCGAGGTGATTGACCGGATGGCCGGCAAGTTCGAGCACAAGCTGCTGGACCTGCTGATCGGTGAGCCCGACGTGGCCGAGCGCCTCGTTGTGGTCGACCTGAAGGACGACGAGCGTGCGCTGATCTGGAAGGACGGCCGGCTGGGCTGGATCGTCGGCCCGGGTCGGCACGCGTTCTGGAAGGAGCCGGCCAAGATCACCGTCGAGACGTACAACGTCAACGACTTCACCTTCACCCACCCGAAGGTCGAGGCGGTCCTCGGCTTCCGCGGCGGCGGCAGCTACCTCGACGGCGTCCGCGTCGAGTCCCACGAGCGGGTGCTGCTGTTCCGTGAGGGCGAGTTGATGGGGACGTTGAACCCGGGCCTGCACGTGTACTGGAAGCAGGCCGGCAAGGTCACCTGGACGGCCGTGGACCTGCGCGAGCAGGTCGCCGACGTGGCCGGCCAGGAGATCATGACCGCCGACAAGGTCACGCTCCGGGTCAACCTGCTCGTGACCTACCGTGTCGACGACGCGGTCAAGGCCGTCACCCTGGTGAGCGACTACGCACAGACGCTGTACCGCGAGGCGCAGCTGGCGTTGCGTGAGTCGATCGGCACGCGGAACCTGGACAAGCTGCTGGCCGACAAGGACGCGGTCGGCAACGAGGTCCGCAACGTGCTGGACGCACGCGCCAAAGCGTTTGGTGTCGACGTCCGGGGCGTCGGTCTGCGTGACGTGATCCTGCCCGGCGAGATGAAGATGATCCTCAACGAGGTCATCCTCGCCCAGAAGCAGGCCGAGGCCAACCTCATCCGCCGTCGGGAGGAGACGGCAGCGGCGCGGAGCCAGGCAAACACCGCGAAGCTGCTCGCCGACAACCCGGCGCTGACCCGCATGAAAGAGCTCGAAGCCCTTCAGGAAATCCTCAAGGGCACCAAGGCCACCTTCGTGCTGGGCCAGGGCGACGTCGCCGAGCAGGTCCGCAGCCTGGTCGGCAAGGACGCCGCGGACAAACCTTAACAGAAAGGAGATTACACCGGCCCGTTCCAAAGAGCGGGTCGGCTTTTATCGCGGTCGAAGCTCACCCGGCAGAGCGCCGCCCCGCCAAGGCGGAGGTGCAGGTTCGAACCCTGTCGACCGCATTTGTTTTTCATTTCATCCTCCCGCTCTTGTTTGATTGATGGCCGGGTAGCCAAGTGGCAAGGCGGCGGGCTGCAACCCCGTCAACGTGGGTTCGATTCCCACCCCGGTCTTAATAGGGAAGG
>CBDUNP010000490.1:0-2310 GCA_965368605.1 uncultured bacterium
ATGGTGCAGAGCGTGACATGTTCAAGTGTCCGTCTTTCCCCGAAGCCGATGAAAATAGTAATATCAGTATCCGAACGGCAGACTTAGATGATAAGGGGCAGGCCCCGAATTGGTTTAACCCTGACTACGGGATCAATTCCTTTTATTATTCTATGCGATTTGGTTTTGCGGGCAACGTAAAGCAGAGAGGTGCTTTGGGCATCCGGCAGAGCGATATGCTCAGGCCTACGGAGCAGCTTGCGGTGGCGGACGCCAATATCGGGAGATACAACCCGCAGGCACCGTTTTACACACCGGGTCCACAGCGTGGTTATTTCGTGTTGACCGGCACGAATGCCCCTCAGGACGTGAGTCCTCACGTCAGGCACTCAGGTGCGGTTAATATCCTCTGGGGTGACGGGCACGCTTCACCATATCAGGTTGAAGATGAGTTCAGGCCCCTCGACACCCTCGGCGACAAAAACACGGACCCGGCGATCGATGGCAAGCCGAATGTATGGAAAACTGTTGCGGAGTAATCTCCCTTATTGGAGATACGCGAAATAATCCGATCACAAATAAAACACCGCCCAACACAGGGCGGTGTTTTTTTGTGACTTAATCCCGGATCCCGGGCGACGGGTCGGCTGGCGACCTGTCAGGCAGTCATAGGCTTCTGGGTTCTTGGATGCGTCTAATCGGCCCTTTTAGCCCTGAAATCGCTTGCGAAAAGATTGAGGTGTTATATAATTAATGGGGTGAAAAGAGGCGTCTGCTCGGTGGATGCTGTTCTTTAGACCGAGTACCAGGGCGGCTCCATCGTATTCTGACGCAACCAGCCCGTATGTTTCTCTTCTCGTATTTACGTCACCTTTGACGAGGCAGATCATTTTGCAGAACAAGTCCAAACGCACGTGCGGTTTCACACTTATCGAATTGCTGGTGGTGATTTCCATCATCGCGTTGCTGGTCGGCATCCTGCTGCCCGCACTTGGGGCGGCAAGGCGGACAGCGCAGGGATTGAGGTGTCAGTCGAACATGAAGAACCTGTCGATCGCCCACGCCGCGTATGGGGCGGACAACCAGGGCATCTGGCCGGGCTGGGCGATTGTCAGGAACCCGACTATTTTTGGGACCGGTTCCTGGGTGCCTTACGCCGACCTTCGCAGCCCGGTGCCGGGGAGTGAGGAAGACCTGAGGGAGGGGGCGCTGTGGCCTTACAGCCCGGACCTGGGCGTGTTTGAGTGCCCAAGCGACCAGTTCGCCTACCTCAGCAGCGGGCTGAGTTACTCGGTCAGTAACCATATTTACCGCCCGCCGACCCGTCACCAGAACGGGGGGAACGCCACGGCCGCCAACTGGCCGGGCAACCCGCCGACCGCTTCGGAGTATCTCGTCGAGCCGGGGATCGCGGTCACGGTCAAGGGGGTGCAGGTCCGGTACCCCAACTCGGACAAGTTCGTGAATCCTTCGAACCTGATCTTCTTGGTGGATGAAGGCGGGCCGGCGCTAGACGTCTTCCCCAATCAGCCGCCGGTGGCGATCGGCGTCAACGACGGGCTCTTCCAGAACCTCTACAGCGATGAGACTGGGGGCAACGGCAGCTTTAACACCACCGACAAGACCAAGTGGTACCACAGCGACGGCGCGGCGTTCGGGTTTGCCGACGGTCACGGCGAGATCCGCAAACGCGACGACCCGGAAATCTACAGTTACCGCACTACTCAGAAAACCTCGACCGGTCGGTTCTTCCAGTACGGCCGGATCTGGGACCCCGCGGGCGAAGCACCGGAGATCGCCCAGTAACGGTCGCATCGATAAGACATCACGCGGGAATGAGCCGCGTCCGATTAAACATCCAGACAAAAACAACGCCCAAGGATTTCGATCCTTGGGCGTTTGACGTGATGGGTGTGTTAGTGGTTAGCGATCGTCGTGGCGTTATCGCCAGAAGCGCCAGCCGGCCTGTTCCTTCTTGGCTTCTTCGACCAGGTAGTCCCACTGGAACGCCGGGCCGGGGTCGGTCTTGCGTTTGGTGACGTGGTAGTGGCCGATGAGCCCCTGATACTCGGCGAACTGTTCATCGGTCAGGACGCCGGGGATGTGTTCGCCGTGCTCGTCGCGGGGGTGGTCCAGCTTCATCTTGGGGAAGATTTCAGTCAGCGCTGCGGTGAGTTTAATCAAAGCCTTGTACTGCTCGGGGGTGAGGTCGTACTGGTGCAGTTCGCTGCCGTTGATCGTGCCGACGACCAGCTCGTTACGGATCGGGCCGGACTTGAAGTTGGGTGTGAGGACGCCGCCGTCGCCGCGCGACTCGGGGATGGTCAGCTC
>CBDUNP010000491.1:0-2283 GCA_965368605.1 uncultured bacterium
ACTGGAACGCGGGTGTGCCGCCGGGTTCGGATACGACAACACAGGTGCCCGAGCCTGGGACGGTGTTGCTGATGGGGCTGGTATTGATCGGGATTCACCGGCGACCGTAGTGAGTAGCCGGGCCGCCTTTCCGGGTTAACAATAATAATGACCGTGGCGGGATTCGAACCTGCGACCGGCTGCTCCGGAAGATGTTCCGTACGGCGTGATGCTATAACCACACACGGACATGGTCATCGACCAGATTAGCTGATCTGTTTAAAACGGTATGTCAGGCTCAATATGCCGAAACCCAGGCATGTTAATGTCGTTGGCTCAGGTATGTGGCTTATTTCACCCGGTGGGATGCCGGCGTTCCAGTTCGCAAGCACAAGGTTCAGATCGTCGATGCCGACAAAGCCGTCACTGCTAGGATCGGCCAGCGGGTTGCCCGGAGGGACGTTCTGATTCCAGTTACTCAGGACCAGGTTCAGGTCGTCAATACCGACGAAGCCGTCGCCGTCCAGATCACCTGTGAGTGTACTGACGACCTCACCGAGCAGTTGAAGGGTTAAAGCCTGGTATGTTTCGCCGGGGATGTCTTCATCGGACAGGTTTAGCGTGTAGGTCGCACTGAAGTTGCCGAGGGTTGATGTATCGAAGCTGGCGATGAAGCTGTTAAAGGAGTCGGCGTCGAGGCCGGTGAAAGTGGCAAGGTTGCTGCCGAGTACCGCGGTGTCACCAACACCTGCGATCGAGTCGAGGTCGAGGTCCGCGGTGAAGTTAGCCGTGTCTTGCAGGTTGAAGATATCGAATGGACTGTTGAGGGTCCCGCCAACAACTTGTGTGCCGAAGTCGATGGTGAGCAGGTTCTGGTCAAGGCCGGCAGCGAAGGAGGCCTCGGCCGGGTCCAGCACGAGCGTGCTGACGCCTTGGAAGAATGTTCCGTCCTGCACGTCCTGGCTGGTGCTGGATGCGTTGATCTGTCCATTGACGGGGCCGGCGGTGGCGGTATTAAGTGCGAGGATGTAATCATCGCCGGGTGTCTGCGCATCGACCGAACCTGAACCGCCGCCACTGAGCAGGCCCAGTGAACTGATCGTGTAGTCCAATTCGTCGGCACCCTTGGCGACCGCAACGGGCGCGGCATTGCTGATATTCGCAACGATGCTGACATCTGAGCCGATGATCACGCGGGCCGGGATCGGATCGACCGTGACCTGCATGATGGCGGGGAGCTGAAAGTCCGCAACGACCGGGAGGTGATCGCTGACGTGGGCGAGCGCATCCAGTTCGGCTGAAGTCAGTGGGTAAGTGTTGCTCGGCGCGTTGATCGCCTGGTTGTAGGTCGTTCCGTTGTTGCCGAAGGCGTGGTAAGTCCCGGGGATGTAGCTGAACCCCTCATTGTCTAAGACTTCCCCGGAAGTCAGCAGGAAGTCCAGGCGGTCATCCATGCCGCTTGAGACAAGCCCTGCGGAGCCGTCGTGCGGGCTCTGCGTGTGGATGCCTGCAAAGGTGGTGTCGTTGTGCCACGTCCCCGGCGCGTTGATCGGGTCGAATGCCTGACCGTTGCCGGGGGTCAGTAGTTCCTGATAGCTGGCTTCGGTGCTGGATTGAACGTTGTAGTCGCCGCCGTAGATGATGTGTTGGCCCTGCCCGAGTGCGTCGGCGTTGTCGCGGATAATTTCTGCTTCATAAAGTCGTCGGGCTTGTGAAGCGGCTTCTGTGTTGGCCTTGTAGTGGCTGTTGTAGACGTAAAAATCCGCGGTGCTGTCGTACCCGACAGGGCGGAACTCGTAGCGCATCGGTTGGCGTGCGGCCTTGGACCCGCTGGAGGTGCCGAAGGCCAGCTCGTCAAGGAGGCTGACGGTGTTGGTGTTGTAGATGACGCCCTGATGGAGCGCCACCGTCGACGCGTTCAGGACGGTGCCGCGGGCGTAGGTGCCGGGGCCGTACAGCGTGTTCATGATATCCAGGAAGTCTTGGACCGTGGTGGTGACGTCATCGACCTCCTGGAGCAGGAGGATGTCGATCGGCCGGGCGATGCCGGCGGTCGATTCGTTACCCATAGCGGCCAGTACCAAATCCATCCCCGTTCGCGGTTCGATGGTGTTGCCGACCCCGCTCCCGTTGGCGACGTTATAGGTGACCACCCGTACCTGCGCCCGGGTAGGCCCCGCCGCCACAACCATGGCTATGCATGCCGTAAAAATCATCAGATGTCGCCACATGTGAGTTCCTTCTTCCCTGCAGTTCCAAGCACTTAAATTATACCTCGCAACGAGGCAAACACCCTTGAATAAC
>CBDUNP010000492.1:0-2280 GCA_965368605.1 uncultured bacterium
CCTTGCTCATCAGGCGAATCAATAAAAACCGGCACCACCGCCCCGGAACCCCCGCTGTCGACGGCGCGTCGCCACGCTGACACCAGCGCCGCGTTATCCGCGAGGCGCAGGGTCCGACGCAGCCAGACAAGGGTGGTGTGTGCCATAGGTAAAACCCGTGAGGTCGATACCTCAACTATTCGCTCAAAACCGAGCGGCGGATTCACCTAATATAAAAGATTCAGCCAGTGCAGGCCTTAGACGTCGAACTTGATGCCCTGCGCAAGTGGTAGCGCGGTGGAGTAGTTGGTCGTCTGGGTGCTGCGGCGCATGTAGGCTTTCCACGAATCCGAGCCGGACTCCCGCCCGCCACCGGTCTCTTTTTCGCCACCGAAGGCCCCGCCGATCTCGGCACCGCTGGTCCCGATATTCACGTTGGCGATCCCGCAGTCGCTCCCGGCCGGGCCGCAGAATAGCTCCGCCTCGCGGACGTTGTCGGTGAATACGGCACTGGACAGCCCCTGAGGGACGTTGTTCTGGATCGCGACCGCTTCATCGAAGTCGTCATAGGTCATCACATACAGGATCGGCGCGAACGTCTCGGTCTGGACGACTTCGGCATCGTGGGCGATCTCGATGATCGCGGGCCGGACATAGACCCCGCCCTCGGGCACGCCCTCGGTCACGCGCCCGCCGCCGGTCATCAGCTTGCCGCCCTGCTCCTGCGCCTTTTTGATCGTGGCATCCATCGCGTCTGCGGCGGCCTCGTCAATCAACGGCCCGATCAGCGTGCCTTCTTCCACGGGGCTGCCGATCTTGATCTGTTCATAGACCTTGACCAGCTTCTGAACGATCGTGTCTTTCACCGAGGTGTGCGCGATCAGCCGGCGCATGCTCGTGCAGCGCTGGCCGCAGGTTCCGACGGCGGCGAACGTGATCGCTGGCAGCGCCAGGTCCAGATTCGCACTGGGCGTCAAGATCATCGCGTTGTTCCCGCCCAGTTCCAACAGCGACCTGCCGAGCCGGGCACCGACGGCTTTGCCGACCGCCTTACCCATCGGGATCGAGCCGGTCGCCGAGACCAGCGGGAGCCTGCCGGAGTTCGAGATCGTCTCGCCGGTGTCGCGCAGGCCGATCACGACCGCGCTGATGTCGGCCGGTGCGTCGTCGAACTCGGCGACGACTTCGTTTAACAGATTCTGACACGCCAGTGCGCAGAATGGCGCTTTTTCCGAGGGCTTCCAGACTACGGTGTCGCCGCAGACGAGTGCGAGCGCGAGGTTCCATGCCCAGACCGCGACGGGGAAGTTAAACGCGCTGATCACGCCGATGGGCCCGATCGGGTGCCACTGCTCGGTCAGGCGGTGTTCGGGGCGTTCGCTGGCGATAGTCAGCCCGTAGAGTTGCCGGCTGAGGCCGACCGCGAAGTCGCAGATATCGATCATCTCCTGCACTTCGCCCTCGGCCTCGGCGGTGATCTTCCCGACCTCCCAGGCCACCAATGCGCCCAGGTTCTGCTTGTGTTCACGCAGCTTCACACCGAACCGCCGAACCAGTTCGCCACGAACCGGAGCGGGGACCGTGCGCCACTGCTTGAAAGCCGCGGCTGCGCCGTCGATCGCCTTCTCGGTATCCGCAGGTGTCGCCAGGGTGACGCTGCCGAGCTTGCGCCCGTCGATCGGGCTGTGCACGTCCAATGCATCGCCCCCGGCCTGCTGCGGCTTGCCCGCGTAATAAAGGCCAGACATCTGCGGGGTCAGTCCGAGTTTGGGCATGAAGTCGCTGGGCTGCATAACGGGTCTCACTGGGTCTTGAAGAGTCGCGGATAACGAAATATGAAAGCGAAAATAATCAGTCGTCGGCGGGTTCGATCAGGACCGTGTCGTCGCCGGCGTAGTGCTTGCCAAAACGGTTTGCCAGGAAGTCCTTCAGAGATACTTCTTCCTGCTTGACGAAGCCCTGGCTGGTGAGCTTGCCCTGGGCGTGCATATCAAGCACCGCACAGATCCCCATGGCGGTGGTGATCTGGATCGCGCTCCACTCCCGTCCGTTGACCTTGCCGTGATACACCTTGCGGGCGTCGGTGATCTGCAACAACCGGCCGTCCTGCTGGCCTGTCACGGCGCAGAAAACAATCACCACGTCCTGGTCCGTCATCGGGACGGCGTGCTCGAGCATGTCCTTGAACATCTCACGGCGGTGGCTGAGCCTAAGCTCGTTGACCAGGAACGCGGCCAGGTCACGGTGGCCAATGTAGCGGACGGTCTTGTAGTTCAGCGTGCGGACCTTGCCCTCGAGTGT
>CBDUNP010000493.1:0-2280 GCA_965368605.1 uncultured bacterium
GCGCGATGATCTGATCGGCCTCAAGCCGACCGAACGACCCGAATCCGTCATAGGCCTTGCCCTGCTCCCACGCGGCGTGCAGGCCGGGCATCTGCAGGAAATCACCTAATCTCTGGGCGCGTTCTGCTGACGGGGTTTCTCGGCTTAGCAGGTGGAAACGCAGGGACGCGGCACGCGCGGCCTCGGCGGAGTCGCCCTGCGACAGTTCAGCGAGCCGGGCGTCGTAGGCCTCGGTGTGATCGCTGTAGATCATGGGGATCGAGGCGAAGAGCGTTTCCAGATCACTGACCGAAAGCGTTGCGGGGTCCAGATCGGCAATTGCATCGTTGGCCATCTCTGACCGGTCTTCCATGGTTGGCCATTTGCCCGCATCACGGATCGCCTGGAAGGCGGCGGCGTGAGAGGCGACCGCGACGTCCACCGGGCTGAGTGCCTCGACCGCTTCGGCCACAGGTTCGGCCGCGGGTGTTTCTGCGACCACGGTGCCGAGGCACAGGCCGGAGGCGACCAGGGCGGCCATCGTAAATGTCAGGGGTCGGTTTTTCACAGGGTTCTCCAGTTAGAGTTTGATTCGCCCGATCGTTGCCCATGCCTTGCATGGTGCTCGTGTTCAATTACGTTTTTTAATACAGCCTTGTTCTCAAAAGAACGCCCCGGATATCTGCCAACCGCCCCACCGGGACATTCTGATGGTAACTGAGAACCGGCGGGGAGGCCCCCTGACCCCAGTGGGAAGTTATTTCAACCGGCAAGGAATGATGGTGGTGCGCCTAATCCCCGACCCCCGACGCCTGCGGCTAATCATCCTGATCTTTATTCCCACGACTGTATTGATGAACGAACTCAAATAAGGGCGCAAAAAATCTATTGCACCAGTTACACGGTTATCGCCGACGGACGAGCCCCAGGCCCGCCAGGAGCATCAGCGACACCGACGCGGGCTCGGGGATCGCGTTGCCCGGGGCTGGTGGGGTGCCAGCGTTCCAGTTGCCCAGCACTTCGTTCAGGTCGTCGATGCCGACAAACCCGTCGCCGCTTGGGTCTGCCAGCGGGTTGGCTGGCGGGACGTTCTGGTTCCATGCACCAAGCACGATGTTCAAATCGTCGATGCCGACGAACCCGTCACCGTTCAGATCGCCATCCAGCCCGGGCAGGTTGCCCTGGAGGATGTCAAGGTCCAGCTGATCGACGACGTCGTCGCCGTTGAAGTCTCCGCTCGCCCAGCCGCCGGGGTTGCCGAAGTTGGCGTTCACGATCGCCTCGTCCGTCGTGTCGACCACGCCGTCCAGGTTCGCGTCCCCGAAGCTCGTGTCCAGGATGTTCTGCACGAGCATCCGCACGTCGCCTAAGTCGATCCGCGAGTTGCCCGTCAGGTCGAGCATGAGATCGGTCGAGGTCATATCGAGTTCCGGCTGCCAATTGTCCGGGCCGACCGACACGAAGTTCAGGGGCAACCCGTCAAGCGTGACGGTATCGCCAAATGAGTTCACCACGGTTCCTTGGCCGGAAAGCGCGGCGATGCGATCAAACAACGTGTCGATGTCATCGGCATCCGCATCCACGTCGGCGTCGAAGTCACCGGGCTTACGCGCGTTCAGCGTCATGATCCCATTCAGCGAGTGCTGCGACGTGAAACCGAAGCGCACCGGGTTCCCCGCGCCGTCATCCGGGATCTGGTCGTCGGGGGTCGCAGGGTTCAGGTTGAAGACGATGTCGCCCACCTGCTTGGTCAGATCGACCATGTCGGGGGCATGCCCGGAGAACCGGTCGTTGTTGAAGCCGGTCAGGGCGATGAAGTAGTCACCCGCCGGCAGGATCGGGTACTGGTCCCAGTCGGCGTCCGGGTCGTGGTCCGGGTGCGCCGGGTCCCAAAGCGGGTTCGGGGTCGGGTTCTTAAGAAACGCGATCTGACTCGTCCGCCGGTCGTTGGGGTCCCAAAGCGGGTCCGGGTCGATCTGCTGCCAGGCACCCCCGTTGGAGGTGATCGAATAACTCGGCGGAGGCGCGATCGCCAGGATCTCGATATGGATCGGCCCGCCGACTCGGGCAAAAGCGACGGGCTCAAGCGGGTTGGTCGGCGTGTTGTGGATGTTGTTCCCGACGGGCACTAGCCCATCCAGTTGCGGGTGGGTCGGGTGGACAAACGTCTCCAGCCCGTTGGATTCGGCCGGCAGATACACCGGCTCGATCGACGCGTCGGTCCGCACGTTTTCCTGTTTATGAACGAGATTGCCGTTTGAATCGTAGACCCCCAGTGTGGTGCCGGTTCCCGTCGAAAAG
>CBDUNP010000494.1:0-2273 GCA_965368605.1 uncultured bacterium
GGTAGGTGTGGGTGACCCATTTCTCGGTGTTGGTCGGGTCGGAGTCCCAGGGGTTGGGCACGGGCGTCGGGCCGGAGGGGATCGCGCCGGCGACGTAGAACGAGGCGATCAGGATGTCGACGTCGTTGAAGTTGCGGATCGAGAGGATCTCGCCCTCGGTTGCGTCGGTGGCGTCGAAGTGGATCTGGCGCGCCCAGCCGCGTGCGGGGACGTGGTAGACCTGGTCCTGTGTGCCGTTCTGGATGCCGCCGCTGATGCGCATCTTGTAGTAGGCGAATGTCCGTGCGGCGACGGCCTGGGCCTTGAGCGCTTCAAAGCTGGCCGCCCCGTTCTCGGAGTGAACGACGTTGGGCACGTAGTCCGTCTCGGTCGGCACGTTCCCGAAGCCGGCGACGTTGATCGTCTCGAACTGATCGAACGCGGCGTGGGCCGAATCCGTGATGCCGGACAGGCAAACCGTCAGCCCCAATAGCACGGCGGCCGAGAACCGGATGCGTTTGTAGGGTGCCACAGCCCAGGGTGTCGTTGTACCCGCTCCAGACATAGTCGTCCTTTCCAAACTGATGTAATTCCCCGCAGTTGTGCTCACCTCCGGATACCCTGCAATATCATTATATATCACGAATGGTGACCTGGCGGGGAAAATGAGGCATCAGTTATAGAATTGCATGTGAAAATGAACTCTCAGACCCGAGAGGCGGCGTCATAGCCTCTGCCGGCCTTGCGAAGAAAGGCCCTGCTGTGGTTGAACGGCCGCCGGTGTTAAACAGGGAAAAAAAGCTAAGAATCAAGGCTTTGAAGAAAAATCCCTGAAAATGGCCCCATGATCCACCAAATCGCTTGCATTCTCAGACACGTGGGGTTATATAATAGTAGTAGGTTAGTACATCATGAGGAGAGAAAGGCCCATCTTAGGCTCGGTCCCCCCTCATATATTTGCGTCACTTAAGTAGCCTTTTTCACAGGCTTATGTTTGGTTTATTACTTCAGGTTAAAGAGGAGAGAAAAATGAAGAAAGCAATCGCAGGACTCAGCTGTGCAGCCGTTATGGCGATGGCTACCTCGGCTCAGGCCGTGGTCATCGTGCAGGACGACTTTGAAAGCTACGCCGACACCACCGCCATGCAGGCTGTGTGGGGTGCTTCCGGCGCCGGTTCGCTGGACACCGTCGTGGGCAACCCTGGCAACTCGCTGCTTTTCCCTGGCGGCACACAGAACCAGCAGACCATCGCCACGCTTCAGGCTTCGGCGGCTAACCCGATCATCTACACCGTCGATATCTACGACGACGGCACCAGCGCCAACAAGCGGACCACCGCCGGCCTGCGCAGCGCCAGCGTCGCCAACCTGATCGAGATGGGTATGTACAACAGCCCTAACCACTACGCGGTTCGCGCCGTGCTGCCTGGTCCTAGCTGGGTCGCTTTCGACAACATCGTCGATGACCTGGGCAACCCGCTGAACGGTGACGGCCTGAACGTCCCAGTCGTCGGCTGGCACACCTTCCAGGTCACACTGGACGGCACCAACGCCACCTTCACCCTCGACCTCAATGGTGATGGCAACATCAACGCCACCAAGGTACTCGCCGCCGCTTGGCACGCCAACGGCATCGACACCGTCCGCTTGGGCACCGGCCTGAGCTCCGCTGGCGGCAGCGTCAACTTCGACAACGTCCTGCTCGAGCAGGTTCCTGAGCCTGCTTCGCTGGCTCTGATGGGCCTGGGCGGCATCGCCATGCTGCGTCGTCGCTGAATACGCGACCTGCCAGCTACAACTAAATAACCACGCCACCCCGGCCAGCAGGTCGGGGTGGTTTTTTTATGGGTTGATTCTGTCACACAGGAATACCGCTGGAAACTCGTGCTTTGATGTTCAACTCGCCATCACAATCCCCGGCAAAGCCGGGGGCTGATGGGGGCGAATGCGTGCAAGAACTAAACGGGAGGGGCATCGGATTCTTAAGGCGATTCGCCTCGCGATGCGGCCTCAAGTTCAGCGTCGTCCAACGGCGTATTCGTCAGCACCACGATCACGGGGTTGGTCAGGTACTTCTTGGCCATGTTCGTCAGGGTCTTCTTGTCGGTGTCGGCGACGGCCTTGAGGAACTTGGCGGAGCCGGGGTCGTTCAACCCGTAAACTTCGTCTAATGCGTTGAGCATCGCCCGGTCGGTCAGGCTCTGCTTGCCGAAGAACTCGCGGGTCAGCACCTTGGCCTTGGCGCGGTCGATGTCGGCCTGGTTGAAGTCGCCGGCCTTGGCGCGGTTGACCAC
>CBDUNP010000495.1:0-2265 GCA_965368605.1 uncultured bacterium
CGCGACCTGGTCAAACCGATGCTGTTAAGAATCTTCGGCTGGCGTATCGCCACGGTCCTCGCTAAAGACTGGTACGAGGACCGGAACGCCGTGACTAAACAGATCGAAGCCGTGATGGCGGAAGTCGAAAAATAATTTCAAGGTGTCACGGCAGGGACGCTAAGCCGCAAGCGGTGGTGGCCGCTTGATACACGGGCCAGTCAGTTGATCCCCATCTCATTCAGATTTTCAAGGCTGATCTTCAGGCTATCGAAGGGGTCCAGGTCGCCGTTGTCGCGTTCGATGAGATACCACTTCACACCGGCGTCTTTACAGGCGGCGAGGATGTCCGGCCAATTCAGGTTGCCCGCGCCGACTTCGCACATCTTCTGACCGCGCTCCGGCGAGATGGTCATGTCCTTCACGTGCACAGCCGGGATGCGCCCCGCGCATCGGCGTATCCACGCCGCCGGGTCCGCGCCGGCGTGCGCGACCCAGTAGGTGTCCAGCTCGAACCATGCCGCCGGGATCAGGCCCTCAACCAGTTTGGTGATCGGTGTGTTGTTAACGTTGATCTTGTCGGGGGCATCAAACGGGGCCCACTCGTGGCTGTGGTTGTGGTAGCCGACGCGCAGCCCTCCTTTACCGAGATTCTCGACGACGGCATTGAACGACTGGATAAACTCATCCCAGTCTTTGGCATGAGCGCTGCCGAAGCCGCCCAGTGCGGTAAGTTCACAGCCGAGGGTTTTGTGTTCATCGAGAACAGCCTGGGGCTCGTCCCGCATCTGCTCGAAGCTGCGGTGAGTCGCGGCGCAGACCAGGCCGTGGTCGTCGAGGATCTTGCGCAGCTCGCTCGGCTCGATCGGTCCCAACGCCGACGCCTGCACCGCGCCGAAGCCGATCTTGCTCAGCCTGGCGCATGTCTTCGCGATATCCGCGGGGGTCTTGCAATGATCCCTGAGCGTGTACATCTGTGCACCGATCTGCGTGGCCATCTCTTTGCTCCGTGTGATTGAAGGGTGATACTAATTTGCGCTGGCGGTGCAGCGCGACACCCGCCAGTTTAGCGGCTTTCGTCCGTGATGCCCGGCCAGTCGTCGGTGCGGAACGGGCTGGCGGGCAGGCCCTCGGCGTTGGTCAGGTTGGCCCAGTAAGGATTCTCGTCCCAGGCGTAGCGCACAGCCAGCGGCTCGGTGACTTTCGATTCCGAAACAATAATCCGGTCGCCTGAGATTTCAGCTTTCGCCCAGCGGAACTTCCTGTCCGGGCCCGCGATCACAAAACCACGCAGCGGTTCCCCGTTATTGGTGGTCAGGCCCGACCCGACGTGGTCGAAACTCAGCACGAAGCTGCTGCCCTTAACCTCGGCCTCACGAAACACCGGCCCGCTTGAAACAATGTTTCGGCCGTAGGCGGTGTCCATCGCCCACAGCGATAGCCGGTGCCCGATGTCCTGCTTGTTCAGGGGGTGGACATCGGTCGGGTTGCCGATGTCGATCGTCACGATTAGCCCGGTGTTCGGCAGGTTCTGCGTAACGCGCAGCTGCGACTCGCGAAGCTCCGGCCAACTCCCGTCCGCGCGGGGGACACGTGGCGGCGTGACGTAGCTGGTGAGCTGGACGACCCCGAAGGGCAGGTCGGGCCGGTCCCATCGCGTGCGCCAGTCTTCGATCATCGTGCCGAGCAGCGTTTCGTATTGCCTGGATCGCCAGGTGTTGGATTCGCCCTGATACCAGGTTACGCCGCGGATCGCGTAGGGGATCAACGGGCGCAGCATCGCGTTGTATAAAACGTAGGGGTCGTGGCGGTCCAGCTCCGCGCCGGATTGCTTGGCCCGATGTTTCTCGGCGATCGAGGCGAGCGCCGGTTCCGCTTCGATGGCTTGTTGGCTGGTCCAGGCCTCCGCGGGGGTGCCGCCGTAGGCACAGTGGATCAACCCGACCGGAACATCCAACTCATCCTGCAACGCCCGGCCGAGAAAGTACGCGACCGCGCTGAAGTTCTTAACCGTGTCCGGCGAACACACGGCCCACACGCCTTCGACATCATCTTGCGGTTTGTTCGACATCGCCCGTTCGACGCGGAACAGCCGAAGGTTCGGATAGTCAGCCGATCCGATTTCACTCTCGGCGTTGGCGACCTTCTGCAGGCGCATGTCCATGTTGGATTGCCCGGAACACAGCCAGACTTCGCCGAGCATGACGTTATTGAAAGTTTTGGTCTGACCCTCTGCGGTGATGGTCATGTCATAGGGGCCGCCTGCGGGCAGGGGATCGAGATTGA
>CBDUNP010000496.1:0-2265 GCA_965368605.1 uncultured bacterium
TCATCGTCGTACTTCGCGGGCTTGTGATAGCGCAGGCTCATCCTTGCCACCACAAAAAACACCCCCGCCGCTTCCAGGTCTTTGTAGTCGTTGCCGCGCCGGCGCAGCAGGTCGGTCCGTGCGATCTCCAGCCAGACGGGGTAGACCGAGTGGTGCGCGACATTCATCGGGTCGCACTCGACGTATCGGACACGGACGGAGACTTCGATATGGCGTTCGGGATCATGCATGGGGAAGGTGGGGGTTAGAGATTCGTGGTTAGTGGTTAGAAAGCGTTTTTAGCTAAGGGCTACCGGCTACTCGCTCTTGATCCTTGGGTATTCGATCAGGGCCTTGTATTTCGGGGCGTCGGCGATGGGCTGGGTCTGGTATTCCAGATGACCCCATGAGCCGAACTTGCCCGGGCGGGCGATGTCGTTAAACGCGACAAAGAGGTCGCCGCCGGCCTGCTCAAACAGACGCATGTTCATCAGGTAGAGCCCATACATCCGGGAGTGTGACTGGGCGCGGATGAGCTGGTCGTAGTAAGGCAGGTTGTCGTCGCCGTTGGCGCTGAGGTGTTGGCCGGCCTCGTAGCTGATCAGGCGGATGGGCCTGCCGAGTTTCTCTGACCAGTCCCGGGCCATCTGGCCGTGCTTGTTGTACCAGTCTTTGTTGTCGCTGCGGATGTTCTGCTCGCAGAGGTCGAGGATCTCGGCGGTCGTACTGGCGGCGGTCAGGCGTTTACCTTGGTGGCGCGTGATCCCGAAGTACGCAGACGGGGCGACGGCATCGAACTCGCCGGCCAGCTTGGGCAGCAGCTTTTCCGCGACCCAGGGGTTCTGCAGGTGGACCGCCGCGACACGCACCAGGCGGGTCGAGGCCTGATCCCCAAACACGTCCGACCAGATCGCAAACGTCCGTCGGCTACGCTCCGCCCAGGCGGCGAAGAACGCATCCGAATAGGTTTCGCCGTCGCCTAACCGCTTGATGTGGTCGTGCTGCTTGAATTGAGAGTTCCAGACCTCGTTAGAATATTCGATGTAGACCTTCGCGTCGGGGTCGAGCCGATCGCGGACCAGCTCGGCGTGTCGGCGGATGTAGTTGTCGTCGGCCAGGTGCGGTATGCAGAACCAGGGATCGGCATCCAGTTCATTGGCCAACGCGATCATGTACTCGATCGCGACCCCCCCGCTGCCGGCCTGGGTGATCTGGCCTTTGCGCGGTCGGCTGGTCCAGCGTTTCGTCCCGGAGTTATTCGTGTTGGCCCAGTCCATGAAACGGATCACCTTGAACGGCGCGAGGCTGTCCAGGTACTCCGGCTGGAACGGGGAGATGCGCATCTCGTGCTCGATCCGCATGAGGTTGACGTCGGCGACGGTGCCGCTGCGGCGCATGTCGATGCCGCGTTCCCCGGACTTGATGGTGACCTGGGCGCTGTTCGTGCCGGTGGGCTGGGCGCTGGCGTCGCCGCTGAACCGGATGGAACCGCTGCCGGACCATGTGCAGATATACACGCCAGGGGGCGCGTAGCCGGACTTGAAGATGTGGCCTGCTCCGCCGTCGCGCCAGGCGTCGCTCTGCAGGAGCAGGTCCGTGAACACCCAGGCGCGGGTGTAGTAGGTCACGTCGGCGAGGTTCATGCCGAGGAAGGTGTTTTTGTCAGTGTCGGTCGGCGGGGCCGGGTCTACGGGCGGTATTGGCGGGTCTTCGGTGGTGGGCGTGTCGGGGGTCGAGGCGACGGCGAGCATGTGGCCAAGCAGATCGTGAACCGCCTCGGCCTCATGACGCGACAGGCTCAACTCATCACGGGTCGAGACGACTTCAAGCCGGACACCACGCTCCGCATCCTCGGCCATCTCACCATAAGCGAGGGGGGCGTCCGGCGCCAGGGGATCGTTGGCCTGAAACCGTGTGACCTGATGCGTCCCGACCTCAACAGTCCCGGCGAGCGTCTGCATAGAAGACACGCACAACACGACACCCATCAATCCCATCATCCATCGATTCATCCGTGTACCTCACATCCGTTAGGTCATAGGTCGGCCCGCCCGATACGGCCCCTACCTTTGGCCGAAACGTCAACCCTGTGCGCACAAGTGTAGCCTTAAACCGTTCCGAGTTGAGCCAAACCCCTGTGCGCACAGCGTCATCATATTTATAGATGGACTTAGGATCGGGTCCAAGTCCCGTCTGAAATGTGCGCACATACCGGACCACAGCCGCCATATCGTATACTGAGGGCATGGCAGATTCATCGACATCCAGCGGTGGGACGGGGCCTGA
>CBDUNP010000497.1:0-2264 GCA_965368605.1 uncultured bacterium
AAAAAACACCCCGGTCGGTTTCTACCGGGGTGCGTGTCTCTCCCCCCCGTGCCGAAACACCGATTAGGCGCTTCGGCCTGGCCCGATTTGCAGACTGCTCTCTCTCCCTCCTGCTCTCCCCTCCTAAGCAGGCGCAACCCGGGCAGGGTTCTGGGGTATTTAGTTTTTGAATTGCTTACGACAACAGCCTAAACCGGCGATGTTTTGCGACAGAAACCTCCGTGTGCCGCGGTGAAATTGACTCTTCCCTGCTCTACCAGACGTGCTAAAACAAAAGAACATGACGCACAACTTGCATGCACTAAACCAGCGGTGTCCGTTCCACAGGCCTAACAATCCTACTATACCAAAACCCCACTGGTTATGGGGCCCAAACCCGCGCATTTTCATCTATTTTTTACGGCCCATCCCCAACACCGGCAGCCCGAACCCGCCTTGGAATCCCTTGAGAAAATAACCCTCACACCGACTGTGATTTAGCCAACGCCGACCGCGCATCGTCGATCAATGCCGACAACTCGCCCGGCAACGGCTCCGCCGGCCAACGCGTTTCGATCGCCTCGACATAACCATCGATCAGCACCTCCGCACGGTCGATACCCAGCGCACGCTCATCCGGATCCAGTTCGTCCAGATGCTGCAAAGCGAACCACACCGCCTGCAAACCAATAATGTCGCTCACCGACTCGCGCATCGCACGACCGGCCCCCTCTGCCGGCAACGCCACTGCGCTCCTGGCAAACTCGATCCATCCACCTAACAACACCGCCCACGTCACACGCTCGGGCATGTCGGGATGCTCAGAAGAACTCTGAGGGCCTGGGGGTTTTTCACTCATATCCTGGGGGACTCCCCGCCCTGGTCACGAGACGCTCGCAAGCGTCACCGCCTGCCCGCTCCAGGCCGACAGGTGGATCGCCTCGACCTTCTTCATATACCGAAGCCCCTCGACAAAGTCCGGGCTGACCAGGCGTTTCTCCGGCGGGACACCGGCGCGGGCGGCTCGCACGGCGTTGATGAACGTCTGTTCCACGACCCAGTCGCAGGTCAGCTCGACCGGGATGGTCGCGGGCTTTAAGGGGTCGCCGGTCTTGCCGTACATGAGCGTCCCCCCGATCGGGATGCGCAGCCGGGCCGCGGAGCCGTAGATCGTCACCGAGTTCATCGGGGACTCCTGGCTGACCCCCGAATGCTGTTCATTAATCACCGCGCCGTTGGCGAGTTTGCCCTCGATCATCACGACCTGAGGCACCTTGATCGCATAAGGCTCCCCGCCCGGCTCGGTCTTGGTCGCCACGGGCGTGTGCGTCACCGCCTTGAGCACCTCGTACTCCCCGACCCAGGCGTTAAGCACCTCTGCCCAGATACCGACCTGCATGATCTGCTTGCCGGAATACTCGACGCGCTCGCGCCAGCTGATCTGGTCGGACTTGTCACAACTCGCGTCGAGGCAGGCGACCTCGACCTCGCGCAGCTCGCCGAGCCGGCCGGTGTGGATCATCGTGCGGATGAAGGGCTCGTAAGGCATCCGGTGCGGCGGCGGGCAGAGCATGTTGACCAGTTGGGGGTTGGACTGCGCCGCGTTGTACATGCGCTTGGCGGATTCCAAGTCGGCCGCCATCCGTGCCTGGCAGAAGACGTGCTTGCCCGCCTCCAGGGCCGCGACCGAGATCTCGCTGTGCGTGTTAGGCCAGGTCCCGATGAAGACCACGTCCACATCGTCCCGCGCGATCAACGCACGCCAGTCTGTCTCGACCGCCTCGAACCCGAACTCGGCCGCGGCCTTGCGTGAGCTTTCTTCGCTGCGATTGCACACCGCCACGAGCTTCACGCCGGGTATGGCCTTGAGCCCGGGGATATGCCGTTGACGCGCGATCCCACCCGCACCGATGAATCCGATCCCGATTGTGTTGCTGTCTGCCACCACGGCTCCTTCCTTTGCCCGCCGGGGTATCATAAAGATGTATGCCGTCCACCGGTATCCAGTGTAACCCAAGCAGCGCGTCCCTTGAATAGCAGGTGCCCCATGACACAGCCCCGCCCCGAAAAAAAATGTACCGTCGGCCTGACTGCCTGCCTGCTCGCCATACTCACCGCCTGCTCCCCCAACCCCACCACCTCCCAAGCACCCTCGGACGGCCCTCCGCCCCCGGTTCGGACCGACTCATCGGTCGCCCCCGCGGGAGTTTCAGAACCCTCCGCCCAAACCCCACCGGCCCCCCTCACGATCGACCGGGAGGCCGGCACCATCGACCTGGCTGCAC
>CBDUNP010000498.1:0-2260 GCA_965368605.1 uncultured bacterium
CAGGGCAAGGTCCGCGTCGTGGTCATGATCTTCGGCCGAGCCACCCCCGTCGAGCTGGAATACTGGCTCATCGAGAAGTTCGAAGAGTAGATTTCGGGACCACCCAAAACCAAAATACCCCCTAAAACGCCCCAGATCCGGGGCGTTTTTTCTATCCATACCGCCCATCTCGCCCATCCCGATCGATTGGGATAACAAGCGAATAATTCAACGCTTATGCGATAATTTCAAGCCCCACCCCCCGGTCTGGCCGATGATAGGGATACGGGCAGTCCCGCCCGCCACTTGGAGCCCTGTTTTGAGTGCCATCGGAACCGGAATCGCCGCCGCCGTTGCCCAGACGGGCCTGCAGTCCCAGCAGGTCGCCCGTCAGCACGACAAGCGTACGAAGGACCGGACCCGACAGGCCCAGCGGGATACCGAGGTCTTCGAGACCCGCCTGATCGGCCTGGAGGAGCACGACGGCGACGAGGCCGCCACACGCCTGCACGTCGACAACCAGCAGCCCGACCGCGAGCACCCGGACTACGATCCGCCTCAGCACCACGCAGAGAACGACACGCAGCCGGAGGATATCAACCTGGCCCATCAGAACCTCCCCGACGCCGACACACTCCTGCGTCAGCTCGCGGCCACATCCGATCCCGCGGTTCAGCGTCGCGCCACCGCCGCCTCGGCAGCCTCCACCGATCCCGACGCCCTCTACACCCACATCGACATCCAGGCCTAGGTTAAGGAACTGGGGTCCAGGGTATAGAGACAAAGCCTCACCCGTCATCACCCCCAAAGCCCAAAGCCGGGTCATGGCCCAAAGGGCCTTGGCCCGGGTCCATCACCATCCCACCACGAATTGCCCAACACGGCCCCACCCCAGGACCGGGGATACCATCCCCGGCTTTTATTTCCCGCCTGACCCCCCAATTCATCCATCGCAATTCACGCATCATCAATCCCCAACACTTCCGGGGGCGGTTACAATCTCATCATGTGGCCGACCCTCTTCGCTATCGCCGCCGTCCTCTGCGTCCTGCTGGCCTTCGCCGCCTTCTGGCTGTGGACCCAGCGCCAAGCGTTGCACGCCGACCGTGACCGCATCGCGGCCGACCTCGCCCAGCGTGAGGCCGCGATCGAAGGCTACCTCGACCAGGTCGATCAGCTCCAGGCGTCGGTCAACCAGAAAGAAAACCAGCTCACCGAGCTCCGCGCCAAGCACGAGGGCATCGACGACCGCTTCAAGGCCCTGGCCAACGACGTCCTCAAGCAGTCCGGCGAGCAGTTCCTGCAACTGGCTAAAGAAAATTTCGATGGCAAACAAAAAGACGCCGCCGCCCAACTCGAACAGCGCAAGCAGGCGATCGAATCCCTCATCAAACCCATCCGCGAATCGCTCGACAAGCACAGCAAGGCCGTGGGCGAGATCGAGAAAGACCGCAAGCAGGACCAGGGCTCGCTGCGTCAACAACTGTCTTCCATGATCGAGGTCCAACGCCGCCTCGGCGATCAGACCACCGCGCTGACCACCGCGCTCAAGGGCTCCGCCACCGCGCGTGGCCGCTGGGGCGAGATCACGCTCCGCCGGGTCGTCGAGATGGCGGGCATGAGCGCCTACTGCGACTTCGATGAGCAGGTCAGCATCTGGAACGGCGAAGCCAGCCAGCGCCCCGACATGGTCGTGAATCTTCCGAGCAGTCGATCCATCGTCATCGACGCCAAGGCCGTGGGCGCCAACTACTTCCAGGCCATGGAAACCGACGACCCTAAGCAGCGTAAGCACCTGCTGCACAAACACGCCGGCGACCTGAAGTCCCGTGTCACCGAACTCTCTCGAAAGTCTTACGCCCAAAGCCTCACGCAGGCGCCGGATTTCGTCGTGTTGTTTGTCCCGGGCGAAGCCTTCCTCACCGCCGCGCTGGACGCCGAGTCGGGCCTGGCCGAGTCCGCGATGGCTAACGGCGTCGTCATCGCGACCCCCGCCATCCTCATCAGCCTTTTGCGCGTCGTGGAGATGGGCTGGCGCGAGACACGTATGGCGGAGAACGCCCGCAAGATCAGCGAGCTGGGCAAAGAGCTGCACGAACGCATCGCCGTCGCCACCGGCCACGTCGACAAGCTCGGCGCCAACCTCGGTCGAGCCGTGAAGAGCTACAACGACTTCGTCGGCAGCTTCGAGACCAGAATCGTTTCCAGCGCCCGCAAGTTCAAAGACCTCGGTGCCGATTCAGCCAAAGAACTCCCCGCCGACCCCGCCACGCAGATCGAG
>CBDUNP010000499.1:0-2258 GCA_965368605.1 uncultured bacterium
CGCAACCTCGCCACCGACCGGTTCGCCCAGCGATTCGATCGGCCCTACGGCACGGTCTGGCGCGAAGCGGTCCTCGTCGACGCCTCACAACCCCGCGTCGAGGAGATCGCCCGCTCTCTGGTGCAGGGGTTGGATTCTAAAATATCACGCGACCGGGCGACCTGGTTCTCCTTCGCGGCGATGCTGGGGCTGGTCTTCGGGACGTACCTGTTTCTGAATATGGCGACCAAGGGTTATTATTCATGGACCCTGCGGACAGCGCTGGTGTTGGGCATCGCGGGTATTGTTCTGTTCGTGATTAAATTCGCCTGACCCGTTTCCGTTTTCTTTAACTTATTCAGACTGGTTAATCGGGCGTATCGGAAAGCAACACCGTTGGCTGAACACCAAGCAAAGAACCGTCTTGTCTGGGGTCTGATCGGCATCATCGTTGTTGTTGTGTTGATCTACGGGGTGGGGAAATTACTGACCTCCAACGCCGCCAGTGTGGTCGGCATTAATGCTGGCAGGATCGAGGCGAATAATAACTTCAGTTTCAGCCACTCGAAGTCTTGGTCCGGGGACAGCATCTTCCAGGCTCGGCGTATCGCGATCCACAAGGCCGGGGACCATCCTGTATTGGATCAGGTCGTGGAGCAGCTGCGTGAGGCGTTGCTTGCGCAGGGTTATGTCGATGAGGTCGATATTTTCGGCCCGGGCGAAACGCACGAGCCGGGCACACGGCTGTATGACTCGTACCTGACGCTATGGATCGATGTGCAGCAGGACGACAAGCCATTTGTCGAACGCGACTTCAAGGCCACGCTCCACCTCACTGCGGGGACGATGCCTTACCACAGCCGGTCCAGTTATCACGACCACCTGTCCGTTCCGAGTCTCAGCTATTCACTGACCGGCGAACTCAACCACACCAGCCAGAGCACGCAGGCAGGCACGCCTTACAAGATGATTGCTGAGAACATCGGCAAGGAGGTGGCCGGGAAACTTACCGAGCAGTTCACTGAATGGCGTGAAGCGTTTGGCGGCGACATGGATTGGCCCGACGGGCTGACCGGGGAGTATCCCGATGATCCCTGGATCCCCTGGCCTCCCGGCATCGACCAAGACGTGCTTGTCGATGGCTACGGCCTGATGCAGCACCGGCACGCGCTCTGGCAGATCAAGACCGGCAACCCCCAGGCGGTCGTGCAGGCGTTTCATAAGGCCTACACCGATGCGGGTTGGCGTATCGATCAGGGGGCCATTATTGAGAATGACGAGCTGAACAGCCGGTATCATTTCCGTGCGTGGGACGGTGCGCCGCATCAGGTCGAGGTGTTTGAGGTGCGCGACGGGCTGGGGCCGCGCAAGGCCGGGGGAGTGAGCCTGATCTGTGTGCGCTACCACCACCGCTTTGATCGGCGCGAGACGCGCGCGGTGATTGATGAGCTTCTTATAGACGATGCCGGGTTGCCTGTGTTGAAATACCTCAGCGGGCAGTTGGGCCGTGAGCAGCGGATCAAATATATGCAGATGCTCGAAGCCAGCCAGCCGACCGACCCGCGCGATCACCTGGCGCTGGCGGAATATCATCACCGTAACGGTCGCACAGACAAAGCCCGTCTTCATGTGATGCAGGCCTCGCTGCTTACTTATCGCACCCACGACCCATCGGCGTTCCGGGGCAAACTCCGGGAGGCCGGTAAGAAGATGGGCTTTGATGAAGGCGTGACCAATCCGACGATCACGCGCGAAGTCCTGGAAAAGATGGGGTATAGGCCGGTGGGCGAGATGGTGGGGCAGCAACCAGCTATCGGTTTAAACGAGGCGGTGCAGTTCTATTGCCTCCAAGACGGCGAGATACAAACGGCCGACCTCTGGCTTGATCGTGATCCAGCCAATCCCGAGTTATTCCGATTCAACCACTACGAACGCCACGGCCCGGGCGCCACCAGTCACGGCCATCAAGGCGCATCCTCCGACAGCCGGGTGCACTGCACGTGGGATGTCCGCGGCGCCTCGGGTCGATACACGGTACACCTGCTTCAGAGCGAGGCCGACCCCGATCGGTTTGATGTCGAGATCACCCGGGATTAGTGCCGTAACGAAAGCAACGTCCGGGCCCGGCGGTTACAATACGACTTCGAAGCTCGCAACGCCCGATGCCCCGATCGACCTGTGGTCCCAAAATGGTTTCCTGCTGATGAACAAGCTCTCCGAAGCTGAACGATACCTGCTCGACGCGGTGAAGCGTGGGGATGAGCAGGGTTGGCCGCAAC
>CBDUNP010000500.1:0-2258 GCA_965368605.1 uncultured bacterium
CTATATGTTCGTCATCATGCTCGCATCACAGTCCGACCCCAACGAGCAGAACAACCAGGCCTACGAGCGCGTCGCCAAGGAACCCGTCATGGCCAGCGCCGCCGGGTTCCTCCTCCTGGCCGTCCTCTTAAGCATCAGCTTCGACTACGACGCCCTGGAGGCCGCCCGCGCCCCGGTCGACCCGGCCAGCACCGACGCCGCCCTGATCGCCTCGACGCTTCAGGACCGCCCGCTGAAGATCGAAACGCTCTACGTCACCAACGACGCCGGCGAGCCCGTCCCCGCCGACGCCGTCGCACCACCCCCGAGCCTGGACCCGACCCGCCTGGCCAACGCCGAACGCATCGGCCTTGACCTCTTCCAGAGCCACCCGCTTGGCCTGGAACTCGCCGGCGTCATCCTCCTGGTCTCGCTGGTCGGTGCCGTCGTCATCGCCAAAACCAAAGTCCCCGACGAAGAACACGCCGTCTCCGGATAAACACCACACCAACCACCAGCCACACCCATGCCCGAAACCGTAATGGACAGCCTGACGCTCTCGCACTTCCTGATGACAGGGGCGGTGCTCTTTTGCCTGGGCCTGATCGGCTTCATCACCCGGCGGAACCTGATCATCATGTTCCTCTGCACGGAGATGATGTTCCAGGGCGTCGCCGTGTCGCTGGTCGCCTTCAGCCGGTTCCATATGAACGACACCGGGCAGACGTTCGTGATCTTCGTCCTGACCATCGCCGCCGCCGAGGCCGCCCTGGCGCTGGGCCTGGTCGTGCTGCTGTTCCGACGCAAACGAACCCTCGACTCGCTGGTGTGGTCGCAGTTAAGTGGATAGTGAAACAGGAACACCTGCCCCTTCGCGAAGCTCAGGGACGGCGTCGAATACATAAAACCAAACAAACTGGACTCCGACCAGCCCCTAGACATTAAACCCAAGACCTCATGAACATCGAACTGATCAAACTCGTCCCCTGGATCCCGCTGCTGGGTGCGGCGCTGTGCGGCATCTGCTGCATGAAGCCCGCATGGCGCAAGGCCGCCGGGCCGATCAGTGTCCTCTCGATCTTCATCCCCTTCCTGATCACCTGTGGCGTCTACAACGCCGCGTCAGGCCTGCAGGGTGATGAAAAACTCCAGACCATCTACCAGTGGATGGGCGTCGGCAACTTCAAAATCAACATGGGCTACTACGTCGATTCGTTGACGATGGTCATGCTCTTTGTCATCACCGGCATCGGCTCACTGATCGCGACCTACGCGATGGGCTACATGAAGGGCGAACGCGGCTACGCACGCTTCTTCATGGGTGTCTCGCTGTTTATCTTCGCGATGACCACGCTGGTCATGGCCGACAACCTCGTCCTGATCTACCTGGGCTGGGAGGGCGTGGGCCTGTGCTCGTACCTCCTGATCGGGTACTACTACGAGAAGCCCGAGGCCGTCGCCGCCGCCAAGAAAGCCTTCATCGTCAACCGCATCGGCGACCTGGGCTTCGCCCTGGGTATCTTCCTGACGTTCCAAGCCTACGACTCGGTCAGCCTGCACACGGTGATCGCGGAGGCGAAAGGAGCACTGGAAAGCGGGAGCTACACTGCGACCTCCGCTGACCTCTGGATCCCCTTCCTGCTGATGCTCGGCGCGTTCGGCAAGAGTGCCCAGATCCCGCTGTACGTCTGGCTGCCCGACGCGATGGCCGGCCCGACGCCCGTCTCCGCGCTGGTCCACGCCGCGACCATGGTCACCGCCGGCGTCTACATGATCGCCCGGCTGATCCCCGTCTTCCAGCTCTCGCCTTACGCACTGCCCACCGTCGCCGCGGTCGGCGGCGTCACCGCCCTGCTCGCAGGCACGATCGCCCTGTGTCAGTACGACCTCAAGAAAGTCTTCGCCTACTCGACCGTGTCCCAGCTGGGCTACATGTTCCTGGGCGTCGGCGCGCTATCGACCTTCGGCGGGGTGTTCCACCTGTTCACCCACGCGTTCTTCAAGGCGCTCTTGTTCCTGACCGCAGGCAGCGTCATGCACGCACTCGCCGGCCAGCTCGACCTCCGGGCCATGTCCGGCCTGCGTCACAAGATGCCCGTCACCTGCTGGCTGATGTTCGCCGGCTGCCTGGCACTCGCGGGCTTCCCCTTCACCGCCGGCTTCTACAGCAAAGACACCATCCTCGCCGAGACACTCATCGTCGGCATGGAAGGCAACGGGCTGTACACACTGCTGGCACTGCTCGGCCTGCTGACCGCCTTCCTCACCGCCTTCTACAC
>CBDUNP010000501.1:0-2236 GCA_965368605.1 uncultured bacterium
ACCGACGATTGATGGCTTGGACACGTTCACGTCTTCAGGCAACCCCGGCCCGCGACGACCGTGCCGACGGCGCACGCAGTTTCGCGTTGGATGAGCTTGAGCCACGCACGCTCCTGAGTGCCGTCCTGACCAACGCCATCCCCGATCAGCACATCTACGCCTCCGGCGGGACCGCCGCGATCGACCTCACCGACTTCTACGACAACACCGACATCACCGGCACCGTCGTCCGCTACGACACGGTCTACGGCGACTTCGACGTGCAGCTGTTCGACGATGCCGCGGTCAACACCGTCCTGAACTTCCTGGGTTACGTCGATCGTGGCGACTACGACGGGACGTTCTTCCACCGTAACGCATTAACCGACCCCAACAACACCCCCGCTGACCCCAGCGACGACGTGCCTTTCGTCGTGCAGGGTGGCGGCTTCAAGTTCACCGCACCGAATAACTACGACTCGATCTTCCAGGGGCCAAGCGTCGTCAATGAGTTCGGCGCCTCGAACCTCCGCGGCACCATCGCCATGGCCAAGCTGGGTAATGACCCGGACAGCGCCACCAACCAGTGGTTCTTCAATATGGGGGACAACTCGGCCAACCTCGATAACCAGAACGGCGGGTTCACCGTCTTCGGGCAGGTCCTCGGTGATGGGATGGACATCGTAGACATGATCGCTGCGACGGAGATCTGGAACGCTTCTTCGCTTAACGGCGCGTTTGACAACCTCCCGCTGCGCGACTTCGATAACACCAACTTCCCTACGAACGACAACCTCGTCGTCATCAACTCGATCACCCGTGTGCAGGAACTGACCTACCGGGTCGTCCCTGAGTCGCTCACGGGCAGGGTCAAGGCGACCGTGGACGAGAACGGGCGGCTGACGATCTTCACCAGTGGCGCGTCACGCCCCGAGACCGTGACCATCACCGTCGAGGCCGAGGACGCCGACGGCAACAAGGCCCAGGCCTCGATCGACGTCGTGGTCATCCCCGCCAAGGAAAGCATCTCCGGCGACCGCAGCCCCGACCTGCTCTGGCGCAACTTTAAGAACGGCAAGAACACCCTCTGGCAGATGTCTAACTTCGCCAAGCTCGCCAACGATGGGCTCACGCAGGTCAGTAACACGACCTGGTTCATCGCCGCCAGCGGAGACTTTGACAACGACGGCAACATCGACCTGCTGTGGCGCAACGCCTACGACGGCCAGAACAAGATCTGGCTGATGGACGGCACGACCCGCCTGGGCGTGGTTGACCTCCGATCCGTCGCCAGCCAGAACCTGAGCATCGGCGGCGTCGCCGACTTCAACAACGACGGCGACGTCGACATCCTCTGGCACAACAGCAAGAACGGCAAGAACACCGTCTGGACCATGGATGGCACGATCGAAGACGCCACCATGACCCTCCCCAGTCAGCCAGGCTCGACCTGGTATGTCGGCGGGGTTGCGGACCTGGATCAGGACGGCGGGAATGACATCATCTGGCGTAACGACGACGCCGGCCAGAACAAGGTCTGGCTGATGAATCCGTTTGACGGCACGCTCAAGCAGGCCAAATCCCTGCCGACCCTCAGCGACACCGACTGGATCATCGGCGGGATCGTCGATGCCGACAACGACCGAAACTTCGATATCTTCTTCCGTCACGCACGCACCGGCCGTGAGCAGGTCTGGCTGATGGACGGGACCAGCCGCGATTCGATCAATACCGCCACGCCCAACCTGCGTAACACGGACTGGCAATTGCCCGGCCGTGCCTCTGAACTCGCCGCCACGCAGAAAGCGACCGCCAAGGCCCAGCGCATCAACAAGCGTCTGGCCAAACAGACTAGCGCCGCACAGTCGGCTGCCATCGCCGCCAGCGTCCAGCAGCAAGAGTCCACCGCGTCCCTGCTCAACGAAGTTCAGCCGATCATCACCCTGGACCTCGGCGACACCGATCAAGACCCGGCCTTCACCAACGATTGAGTTGGATAGGTCTTGGACGCAACGCACACTGCGTTTGTCGCGTCCTGCGAGCATTATTTAATACGATGCCCCCTCAGCCCCCGGCTCTGCCGGGGGATTTTTTTTGTTCCCTGTGCGTCGATCCCTCGGCAGAGCCGGGGGCTGAAGGCAAAACGCAATCCAGTTGCCGCCCGATATAACGTGACGCGATCTTCACAGCACGAACCGACTTAAATCCTTGTCTTCCGCGATGGCCTGGACCTGTTCTTTGACGAAGGCCTCGTCGA
>CBDUNP010000502.1:0-2226 GCA_965368605.1 uncultured bacterium
CCGCCGTAGCCTGCGCCGCCACCGCCGCCGTAGGGGTCGCCGCCGTAACCTGCGCCGCCACCGCCGTAAGGGTCCATCCCCATCCCCCCCATATCATCCATCATCCCCGCGGCACCCGCCTCAGCCTCATCGGTGCCGCCGGCGACGTACGTCGATTTGATCGATTGAATATAGATTCGCTTGCGGTCATTACGCGGTATCGATGCGATCTTCTTGTAGTCATTCGACAGCACCGCCGCCTGCTCGCCGTTGGGGTCCAGCGCCTGGGTGGCCTTGGTGATGTCTTCAAGCAACGTGGGCCAGAAGCTCCTGGCACGGAAGACGCCGCGCAGGTTCTCGATACGTTGTCGGGGATCGGAACTGACGTCGATCTGGTCATACTGGCGTTTGAGGTCGGCCGCCCGCTGATTGACCGGTCGATAAACCTGCTGAGCGTCCTGGACCGCGGCGTCGAACTCGCCGGCACTCTTCATCGCCGTGCCAGCGGCAACGCCCGCCATCACGACGAAGCAGGCCGCGGCGGCACCGATCCAGGGCTGCTTGGCCTTCCACATGCGGGCGCTGAGGATGTGGCTTGGCAGGATGTTTGCTGAGACTGTTTCCAGCCCCAGCCCCTGCAGCGCCAGGCCGTAGGCCGTCGCCATGTTCAATGCCTGGTCGGCAAACTCTGACGCACGCTTGTCATCGACGCTGATCCGCTGGAACCCGTCGGGCCGTTCAACATCCATCGAAAGCTGCTGCTTGAGGAACTTCTGCAGGCCGGGCAGCTTGAACGTCGAGCCGACGCAGACCATCTTCGTCAGGTTCGCGTCACGATTCAGGCTCTGGTAGAAGCCCAGCGACCGCTGAAGCTCCTGGACCAGGTCGGCGAAGACGGGCCTCATTGCCTGGAAGATCTGGCGGGCGTACTTGCTGGTCGCCGCCTCACGCTTGAGCTTCTCGGCCTTGTTGTAGCTGAGCTTGAAGGCTTTGCACAGGGCTTCGGTAAACGTGTTGCCGCCGATCGGCAGGGTGCGGAGCCAGATGCCGCCCTCTTCGACGATGATGACGTCGGTGGCGGTCGTGCCGATATCCATATAGATCACGCCCTCGTCCGGCGGGTCTTCCGCGGTGTCGTAGACAAAGGCGTTGAAGACGGCCAGAGGCGAAAGCGTCAGGCCATCCACACGCAGGTTGACCGCGTTGTAGTTGGTCAGGTAGTTCATCACCTTTTCTTTGGTGATCGCGAAGATGCCGACCTCGACGTCCGGGGCGTCGTCCTGCTGGAAGACCTGGTAGTCCCACTCGACCTGCTCGATCGGGAACGGGATCTGCTGCTTGGCCTCGAACTCAACGATCGAGGGGATCTTCTTAGGCTCGACCGGGGGCAGCTTGGCGAACCGGGCGAAGGCCATGTGCCCGGGGACGGAGATCGTCACCGTGCTCTTGGCCATGTTGTGCCGGGCCATCAGTTGGTCGAGGTTGACCTGGATCGCCTCGGCGATGTTCAGGTCGGGCGTGGTGAGGATCTTCTTGAAAGGGATCACCTCGTGGTCCACCATCTGGACCTTGCCCTTCGCGCCGCCGGTGCGGGTCAGGTGAACTGCCTTGATGGCATACGTCCCGACCTCGATACCCCAACTGTCATTTTTATTCGCCATTGCGGACCTCCACGTTTTGGATCGCCGAACAGTCTAACGGATGTCGCATCCGAGGGTTGTGTCGGAGGGGTCCGGGGGCAGAATCGCCCGTCCCAGGCTCCCACGCCACAGCCCCGCCGGTGTCCTTGAGCTGAATCCATCGATAGATCATGCTCAAAGGGTATTTCATCCAACTACACAATCTGACTGACCTGTCCGTTGTCTGATGGACCCGCCTGGGGATAAGGGATAATCAGGCAGCACTCCGGGAAGCACCCGGCGACCCCTGGCACCCCGCGTCGCGGGGCAGTCCCAAAGGCCGATCCATCTACAGTATGTTACCCCGCCTGCCAAGCCCGGGTCAAGGAAAATTTGGGGGTATTTGGGTTCTCGGACGTGGGTTCTTTCGCCTTGGGCTACCGGGCACTTAATAGAATCTGCAACCTGAGGGGTTCTCCTATTTAACTTGAGCGATTGGTGAATCAAGATAACTTGACCCCCCTACCGCGGGTCGGCACAATGGCTTGACTGAGGGGCCGTAGCTCAATTGGGAGAGCGCTGTGTTCGCAATGCAGAGGTTAGGGGTTCGATCCCCCTCGGCTCCATT
>CBDUNP010000503.1:0-2224 GCA_965368605.1 uncultured bacterium
CATTCCTGTGCCCAATCTGTGAGCGCGGGGAGTTGAGCGGAGTCGTGGACGATCGCGACGATCCCGCCGGTAAGGACGTACGAGCGCAGGGCGTCAGACACTTGCGGGGGCATGGTGGCGAAGTCCCTCTCGGAAATCATGACGGCCATGTACCGCGTGTAGCCAAGCCAGCTGGTGCCCCACTCGACCGGGGGCTTGGGTTGACGGAGAAGCTGGAAGAGCGATCCGCCGCGGTACCCGCCGTAGGGGCCGTAAGACCCCGAGCTGCTGGAGGCGTCGTCTTCGATGGCGGTGTCGATTTTTTCTTTGATGCCCGCGGCGACATCCCGGCTGACCATGATCAGTTGGCCGGCGTTGTACCCGATATGCGACACGGTGTTGACGTTAACGCCCCGCCGCTGCTTCACGCCGTCGATGTAGACGCCTGCGCCGTTGCCCTGGATCTGGACCGGGGGCTGGAGCATCTCGAACGCGGTCGCTGCGCCGGGCTCGACCTCGACGGTGCGTGTCATGCGGGCGATGTGATCCTGCCCGCCGTAGGCGTAGCTGGTCGCGGGTATCTGGATGCGTATGCGGTGGGGCTGCTTGGATCGGTTGGTGATGACGACACGGTAGGAGGCGTAGCCGTAGCCGCTCTCGCCGTGCAGCGGGGGATCGACGGAAACGGAGATGTCGCCGTAGGTCCGGCTGTCGGCCTGGGCCGTGCTGACAGGCAGGGCCAGCAGCACCGTCAGCACGACGGCAACGATCACGATCAATCCCCGGCGAACATCTCTCACGACGCGGCCTCCACCTCGACGCCACGCGGCAGTTCCAGCCCCGTCTCGTCGATATCGTTAAGCATCTGATCGACCACGTTAAGGGCGGTGACCTTGTCGAAGCGTGCCTGGTAATTCAGGATCAGCCGGTGGTTCAGTACATGGGGCGCGACGGCTTTGACGTCCTCGAACCCGGCGGTGGGTCGGCCGTCCAGCAGCGCGACGGCGCGGGCGCTCTCCGCCATCGCGATCGCGGCGCGGGGGGATGCGCCGTAGCTGACGTAGTCCCCCACCACTTTCGGCGCGGTCGCTTCCTGCGGATGGGTCGAGGCGACCAGGTTGGCGATATACCGGTTGACGGGCGTGGGCATCACGATGCGCTCCATCGTGGCGAACAAGCCGTCGAGCTTCGCCTGATCGACGAGGGCGGTCGGCTCGGGCAGTTCGCCGCGCCGTCGTGAGTCGATGATGCGCTCCAGGGTATCGGCGCTGGGTCGGCCGACGTGCAGCTTTAATAGGAACCGGTCGACCTGCGCTTCGGGCAGCGGGTATGTCCCCTCCAGCTCGATCGGGTTCTGCGACGCCAGGACGAAAAACGGCGAGGGCAGCGCGCGTGTCTCCCCCATCACGGTGACGCGCCGCTCCTGCATGGCTTCGAGCATGGCGGACTGCGTCTTGGGCGAGGCGCGGTTGATCTCGTCGGCGAGCAGGATGTTGGTGAAGACCGGGCCGGGCTCGAAGACCATCTGGCGTTTGCCGTCGTCGTCTTCCTGAAGGATCGGGCTGCCGACGATGTCGCTGGGCATGAGGTCGGGGGTGAACTGGACGCGGTTGAACTTCAGGGAAAGCAGCTGCCCGAGCACGTGGACGAGCGCGGTCTTGCCGACGCCGGGCATGCCTTCCAGAAGGATGTGTCCTCGGCTGAGGATGCCGACCAGGACCATGCGGTGCAGCTCGGGCTGGCCCAGAAGAGTCGCGTCGAGTTGGTTGAGCACGTTGTTTAGGAGGTCCACCGAAGGGGCGAGTTCGTCGGGCCGCATGAGCTTGGGTCGGGCGTTGGGTTCTGACATACTCACTCCGGGGTGTGGTTTACATAAGGCGGTGGGCCTGGGTCAGGAGTCCGGGGCCGGGGGGCCGGGGGGCCGGGGTTAGGGCATCGCGGGTTATTCGGGATTGCCTGGGCTATCGGCGGGTGCCGGCGGGTTTTGCGGGGCGTCCCCATCCTCTAAGACGGAGCGTTGGAAGTATCGTTGCACGGCACCGCGGTGTCGGGGGAGGACTGGGGCGGCTTCGGCGCTGCCACCGGTGGAGGTGACGCCGGATAATGCCCCGCCTGTTGAGTTCCCGCCGGCGGGCTCGCTGTCCGGCGTGGCGCGGGTCACGCCCATGAGTTGGGTGTTTTCCATGTCACGCATGCGCGAGGGCGGGAGGACCTTGGGCTGGAACGAGGCGTCTTCCTTGCTTGA
>CBDUNP010000504.1:0-2219 GCA_965368605.1 uncultured bacterium
TGTTCTGGGGCCTCGTCGTCGTGCTGATCGCCCTGCTCGCCGCACCGATCCGCGCCCGGTTTATCTACTTCCAGTTCTAGGCTTTTCGGTACCACACGGCGTCCGCCCCCTTCCCACACCAGCGCGGGCTAACCTGCCCATATTTTAAGATAGTGATGTCGATAGATAGCGCCCCACCTATCAGAAATGATGAGTGCAGCGGATCAGAACCCGCCCGTCCACATACAGCCGGGGGACACATAGCCGGACACGGTGATGCCGCCCCATGCTTTATCGGCAGCCAACCATTAACCTCGATACCAGCCCCGGAGCGGTCAGGTTCATATCTCTTTCTGTCGATGTAAATAAAGTCATATCAGTGCAGACTTTCGTGTAAACACAACCGGAGATATGGATGCTGACCGGGACGCGCCCTAACGAAGTCAACCCCCCCGGCTCTTACCCTAATCGGGCAAGGCACATCCTCATGCTTTGGGTGCTCCCGCTGGGGTCGCTGATTCTTGTCATTGTCATGGCCGGGTCAGTCTGGCTTCCCTCCGATTCACCCACCGAAGCACACGCCGCCCACGACCACGCGATGCACGCGCAGCACGCCGCCGCAGGCCCGAACACACACAGCGACTTCTTCACGAACTACGGCAGCTACATGCAACGCATCGGCTGCCTGTCCAGCGCCAGCGGCAAGCCCGACTGGCCCTGGATCATCACCCTCATCGTCCTCAACGCCGGCATCATCCTCGCCTACCTGCGCATCTATATCTTCTGGACACGTGCTTATCTCTCCGAAGAACGGAGAGACCGAAATGGCAAGTTGATGGACCTGGCTCAGATCTTCCTGTGGTGCGCCATCTGTGGATACGCCGCCGGCATCGTCATGTTTATCTGGCCGGCCTACCGGCTGGTCGCCGTCTGCCTGCTCATCCTCAACATCTGGGCCTGGCGGTTCGCCATCAATCTCAACTCATTCCGCGTGGCCTTCTCCGCAGGCCGATACCGCAGGCTCGCATCAAGCGACGCACTCACCGGCCTGCCCAACCGTTTGGCCATCCGCGAAACCATCAACCGGCTGCTGAACGATTATCGTGAAGACGACAGCCGGTCATTCGCAGTATTGTTTCTGGATTTTGACCGGTTCAAGCTCGTCAACGATACCCTCGGCCACGAAGTGGGCGACCAACTACTCATCGCCATCGCACGCCGACTTGAAACCCTATTCAAAGAAAACCCCAGCCTGTCACAATGCGCAGGTACCCCCGCCAGGCTCGGGGGCGATGAGTTCGTCATCGTGATGGAAAACGTGGACAACGAAGCATACACCTTAAAGACGGCTCAATGTGTCGTCGATCAGTTCGAAGACTCATTCGACCTCAGTGGCCGGAGCATCCGATCCGTCCCCAGCATCGGTGTGGTGGTCGCTAACAACAGCTACGAAACCGCCGACCAGATGCTCCGCGATGCCGACGTCGCGATGTATGCCGCCAAGAAAGACGAACGCAGCGCGGTCGTTCACTTCGATAAAGCCATGCTCAAGGATGTCGCAGAACGGATGGACCTGGAAAACGATCTTCACCACGCGGCCGCCCGTGGCGAGTTGCGGCTCTTCTATCAGCCGTTGATCGACTTGGAAACCGGCGAAATTGACGGTTTCGAAGCGCTCGTCCGCTGGCAGCACCCCAAACGCGGCCTGGTCCTGCCCGACAGCTTTATCCCCATCGCCGAAGAAACCGGCATCATCCACAACATCGGCAGCTGGGTCTTCAAGGAATCCGTCCGACAGCTCGCCCAGTGGTCCACCAACGAAGCCGGACGGCGATGGCGGATGCACGTCAACGTCTCGACCAATCAGATCTACGACGACAACCTGACTCAGCAGTTCCAGGACGACACACAGCGGGCCGGCGTCACGCCCCAACGCTTCGTATTGGAAGTCACCGAGAGCACATTCACCACCAAGATCGAGACCACGATCAAGACGCTCAACGCCCTGCGCTCAGCCGGATTTACCCTGGCGATGGACGACTTCGGCACGGGCTACTCTTCATTAAGTATGCTGCACCGCTTCCCCATCAATGAGCTGAAGATCGACCGGACCTTCATCCGCAACATGTCCGAGCAGCCCGACTACGCCGCGATCATCCACGCGATCGTCAGCCTCGCGGAGAATCTGAAGATCGAGGTGGTCGCCGAGGGCATCGAGACCCCCGAGCAGCTCGCCGAGC
>CBDUNP010000505.1:0-2216 GCA_965368605.1 uncultured bacterium
GGTATCCCGCGTGCTTATGTAGACCCTTACAGCGCGCTGATCTTTCTGATGGGGCGCGAGGCTGCGCCGGACGTGTTTGCGGTCGGCATCCTGCGCACCCGTGGTTTGTCTGTACACGCCTTTAGCGACGGCCGGGCCCGTTACGATGCGATGGTGGCTGCACACGGCGAGTCGAAAGTCCATGCCGCCGCGGTCGAGCTGCAATCCATCGCCCTGGACCCGCGGACCGGCTTGGTCACGCAAGGCCCACACGCGGGGTCCAGCCGTCAGCAGGCCCTGATGGCCATGCTCCCGCTTGACCATGACCCGGGCCAGGAGCGGTTCGAGCAACGCCGGGCAGATCGCATCGCCGCACGCGAGAAGGCGCACCGCGAGTCGTGGGAAAAAGAGATGCGGCTACGCATGATCTCGGGGCGCAGCAAGTCCGAGGCCCACTACGCCAACCTGCGTGAGGCTTATGAGCTTGCGCTTCAGGTCGATGAGCTGCGCAAGGGCCACACCGACTTCGCGGAAGCGGTGCTTGATGTCGCCGGGTACTGGAACCTCCATGCGAAGGTCGACAGTCTGGAGAACGCCGGCGCCGCCGCCTACCAACGCTCCAAGCACCTGGCACGGCATACACCGAAGGAGTACCGCAAGAAGTTTTCGGATCTCCTGGCATTTACCAGCAAGCACACCTACAACACCCAGTCGCGTCGGCTCGTCCCGATTGAGCTGATCCAACGCGAGTGGATCAACGAAGGCAAGATCACCGAGGGCGATGCGCTGGACCTGTCGAGCACCCCGTTCGCCAGCCAGCATCAACACAATGTCGAGCTTGCTGAGCAGTATCTGGAAGGCCGTAAGAGTGCCAAGCCCGCCAGCTCGATGAGTTCCAAGGCCAACCACAAGCAGCGTGACCTTGATTTGGCAGAGCAACGCCTCGCGCATCATAAGAAGCTGCTGGCCGAGTACCTGGCCGTCGGCCCCAACCTCACAGGTTACAAGCCCCACCCCGACGAAATCGCAAGACAGCATTATGAATCCCTCCGGCAGGTCCGTCTCCTGGCTGAGTCATTCGATGAGGTCTGGCTCAATGAGCTCAATGAGAACCTGGCCGAAGCCGGGCTCGGGCCTCAGGACGACTACCCGTTCATGGCGGTCTTTGCCGACCTGCTCGCGGCTTCCTGGAATCAGTACCTGGTGACCCAGGACGAAAGCTATCTGGACGGCATGTACTTCGCGCAGCGCCGACTCGTCTTCGAAGATAAGTCTGGCCTGTTCCTCTACAACGAGTTCACTGATTTCATGGACCCGCCTAAAGAGGAGGAAGATTGGCCGCTTCCGCCGGCCCCGGTGCAGGCGACATTGCTCGCCACTTCGCAGATCCCAGCCGAGCAGGCGATCGAGTTCCGGGTGACGCCGGAGATGACGCCACTGTTAAGTCAATGGCGTGACCACGTCTACAATCTTGGCCGACTCGCCCGCAAGTCCTACGGCTCAGGCGAGCAGGGGGAGGCCAGGAAACGCCAGGTCTTCGAGGAACAATTTGCCATCATCAATGAGGTGCAGCAGCAGATCGCCGCGTTGGACGAGGCTGCGGGTATCCCTCCGCGGGTCCGTCCGCTAGTGCTTACCCCGCTAGCCCGCACCGCCGACCCGATCAGCGAGTCCGACGTAAGCATTCCGATTAAGCCGACGGACAACCAGCAGGCGAAAAGTCTGCCTGGCAACGTCCAGCCTGTGACCGGGCCGCGACGTCCCGATTCAACCACCGCGACCACGCCAGAGGTAGCCGTTGAAAATCCCGACCCCTCGGCCGAGGAGCTGAACGCTTTTCTTGAGGCGCTTCGATTGGCTCGGGAAGCCGAGGCAAGTGAGTTAGCCGCACTCAATGAGGAACGCGAGTCGCTCGGCCTGGAGCCGGTCGAGGCTTACGCGTCACACAGCGAATGGGTCCACATGGCCGCCGGTTTCTGGGATCGATTTGCCCGCACCGGCGAGCGTGAAGACTACAACATGGTCAGCCGTTCGCTTTCCCGCATGAGGTCCATGGATCGGCAAGTCAGCCGAGAGATCAATCAGGCGTTATCGATGACACGTGAGAACCTCTCGAGAGCCAGCCTGGTCCAACGCACCCCCATCGGAGACGTTCAGGCGGCACAGCTTGAAGCAGGCGAATTGTCTGAGGATCTAGCACTGGTTCTGCGGGCTTCGCAAGAACGCTATGACCTGCT
>CBDUNP010000506.1:0-2216 GCA_965368605.1 uncultured bacterium
GCTATCGACACTGTCTTCGAGGCGATCGCCCCACTCGTGGCGCACCCAGGCGCCGCCTAACGGACGCGCCTCGTAACGTGCGCTCAGGGGGTAGGCCGGGGCGCAGTTGACGACGGACCAGTACAGGAAGCGGGTGGAGAAGGGGTAATGGCTAAACGCCTGACCGAATCGATGCCAGGCCATCAGGATCGCATCGCTGTCGATCTCGCCGAAGTATTCGGTCGCCAGCTGTTTCAGGAACGTGTCACGGTCTGCGTATCGGTCCGGGTCACGAGCGTAACATCCAACCGCCGCGGTGTTGAGCGTCCGTGAACAGCCGAAACACCACGTGCCCATGAAGCCCGATGCGTGTTCCTTTGACAACGCAAGGAGTTTCCCGTGCAACTGCTCCATGAGAGGCAGGTTGGGGACGGTGGCGATCTCATGGGTCGTGCCCAGTTGGAGCTTGGCGTAGACGGGCAGGCCCCGGCTGGTCGCCTCCGCCTTGGATTGGATGAAGCGGTCGCTGGGGCCTGTGACGCTGAGCGAGTATTCATCGATATCAATCGTTCGGCCACGTCGCTGCACCTGCATGCCCCGCTCAAAATCAAGCATGACGCCGACCCCGTCGGGCAGGCGTTCATAAACCGGTGTCTGCGGGTCGGGGTACCACATCGACCACGACCAGTTCCAGCACAGCACGCGCACGGGGGCCGGGCGTTCCACGGCGACATCCCGCCACAGGGTGATCAGTTCAGAGACGACCTCGGCCGCGCCCCGCTCTCGGCAGCGGGGGCATTGCAACGGCTCGGTCGCGACCTGCGTGCAGCCGTCGTTCAGAGGCCGGATCACTTGATGCGACCAGCAGTGAGAATGGTGCTCGCTGGCGGTGATCAGGATGACACCCCCGAGGGCGGGCAGGTCGTCGAGGACGCTTGCGATCGCCTCGCGCAGGAATTTTTGGACCTTGGGGTGTGACGTACACAGCGCTACACGGTCGTAGTCTTCACCGAAATCGCGGTGTGGCTGGCCGGCCACGTCGGGGTGTTGCTGCCAGAACGGGTCGTCGGCGCGTAGTGCCAGCGGTTCGTTGAAAAACAGGTACAACTGGACGCCGCACCGCTTGCCCCGCTCGATGACGGTGCGCAGGTCCCGGCGGTAGGCCGCTGCATCCGGTTCGTTCAAGGACGGGAACACCGACTGATCCATCAGGCGGCGCAGCTTCCCCCGGAGCCAGACCCCGTTAAAGCCTTCCTGCGCGATGGCCTTGAGCACCTGCGGAGAATAAACATCTGCCGCCTGTTCGAGTTCGTTGCCATGGAAGCTGCTGTCCGGGGCTCGCCAGATGCGGACCCCGTCGGCGGCGTGCCAGGTGGGGTGGAGCTGTGTCATGGTTCGGGTCATTGTGAGTGTCCTGACGGCCGCGGCTTCATGCGTTAACGTAAGCGCCCCGTAAATCTTCGATCAGGCCTTGAACGGCCTGCCGAAACACACCTTCCCACGCCGGATCGAGCAGGCACTCGGTGACCTCGTAGCCACCGCGCGGGTAGTACGACGCGGGGGGTGCATAGTGCAGGTAACCATTGGACAGCGAGACGACAAAGGTGTTCTTGAAGGGTGAATCCTGTTTGACCTGCAGCCCGGTCTCGGCCAAGAGCTCCATCGGCGCGGTGATAAACACGCTGTCGCCGACACGGATCCCCTTGAACTCCGCATCGACCTCGGTCTGCCCCAGCGAGTCGATGACTTCCTGATGTTTCTGGAGCGTGGCGATGTCTTCCTCGAGGCATGCCATGCGTTCCATGGTTCGGATGCCCTCGAGGTATTTGTCGACCGCCGAGCGGTTGCGTTCATCCATGTAACGCAACCCGGGGTCGCCGCATTGGTCTGCGTGCATGTACCGGAACGGCCACTGCGAGGGGTAATCGCCACCCAGGTTGTACCGGAGGTACATGGGCAAGAAAGCCTCGAAGTTCAGCGAGGTATATCGCAACGACGCGAGCAGGTCGGCCTGCTTCCGCCGGAGTTTGTCGATGGCGCTGGGGATGTCGGTCCGTAAAAGCAGTCTTTCCCGACGTGTGACGGCCTGGACCGTGGCGTCGCCGGGCGTTGTCTGGCGCCAGACGTTCAGCACGGATTGACCCAGTCGGCGCCCGAACTCCTGCGAACTGAAGGGGTGCCCGGTGTCGAACTGGCTGGCTTCGACCGCGTCGCCGAGCGCGCCTTGCAGCGCAAAC
>CBDUNP010000507.1:0-2215 GCA_965368605.1 uncultured bacterium
GCAGATTCGATCAGAACAGAAATATCATTCCTCTGTTTTGTATCTTAAATCTGTGGCATCTGCGTAATCTGCGGATCACGTCTTGCCTTCCTTGGCATCCTCTGCGCCTTCGCGGTTAATCTCATTCCACCCCGACCCGCGGGCACGACTTCAGCAGGGCGCAGTCATCGCATTTTGGGTTCCGGGCCTTGCAGGGGCCTCGGCCGTGGTAGATCAGCAGGTGGCTGAGCATCGTCCAGTTTTTGGCAGGGAACACCGCCATCAGGTCGCGCTCGACTTTCTTGGGGTCGGTTGCTTCCGTCCAGCCCAGGCGGACGCTCAGCCGGCCGACGTGGGTGTCCACCACGACGCCGATGTTTTTCCCAAACGCGTTACCCAGCACGACGTTCGCCGTCTTGCGTGCGACGCCCGGGAGCTTGAGCAGCTCTTCCATTGTGTCCGGCACAGCGCCGCCGTGGTCCTGGACGATTGCCATCGCCGCGCCCTTGATGTTCTTGGCTTTGTTGCGGAAGAACCCGGTGGTCTTGACCAGGTCTTCGAGGTGTTCGATCTTCGCCTCGGCCATCTTCTCGGGGGTCGGGTAGGCCTTGAACAGTGGGGGGGTCACGATGTTCACCCGCACGTCCGTGCACTGCGCCGACAGGATCGTCGCGATCAATAACTGGAACGGCCCGTCGTGGATCAACGCGCAGTGCGCGTCGGGGTACAGCTCGTCCAGCTTCTGATAGACCCGCCGGGCCCGGCGTTTAAGTGCGGGGTCGACGCTTAATTTAACAGCCTTACCCTTCGCCACGGCATCACCTCATCACAGGACCGCCCGCGTCGATCACCGGCCACCGGCCAGCTTCACCGCGGCAAACAGGTCGATCCGCTCGATCCGGTTCAGCAGCGACGACAGGTCCGCCGCCGCGACCAGCAGGCTCCCCCGCGCCCCCGAGCCGCGCAACACCACCTCGGCCGAGGACGACAACGCCTCACGCACCGCTTCGGGATTATCAGCATCCACCACCTTCAGCGACTCGTCGCAGCCAAGGTCGAGCCGATCCGCCCCGTCATTTCGGGTCAGCAGCGCCAGGATATTCGCTGGCTCAATCAACGCCGAGGCGCCCAGCATCGTGTCGCCCGGGTCGGTGTGGGATTGATACACGTCCCGGTGCGGTTGCCACTGATTAAGTGGGATCCCCTCGCCGCCGTGCACGTTTTCTCCGCCGATATCCACACACACCAGATCGTTCGGATCAAGATCGATCCGCCTGTGCCCGATCGGCGTCACCAGATACCTTCGGCGGTGGACCTCGCAACTCAGCAGCCCGTCGCAACCCACGAGCATCCCACGCGTCCAGAGCTGACGCACCGCCTGACATAACTGTTCCCGGACCTGCCCTTCATCCATCGTGATCCACACCCTTCTGTGTATTGTTCGCAGCACGGCTTTCCGTTCGCCGCCCACCCTGGCCTACGCAACATCCTTCGACAAAGGTCTCCCCGTTCTCCCAGACCTCCCGCTTCCAGACCGGCAACTCGTGCTTCAGACGATCGATCAGGGATCGGCAGGCCTCGAACGATTCCCCGCGGTGGCCCGTCGCCACCTGGATCACCACGCTCGCTTCCCCGACCGCCACGTCGCCCTGCGCGTGGACGATCCGCACCGCCAGGCACCCGAACTTAGCCGCCGCGTCCGTCGCCATCTGCCTGAGCACCTTCGTCGCCATCGGCTCATAGACCTCGTACGCCAGCCGGACCAACGGCCCATACGTCTCGTGCGTCTCCTCACGGGTCCGCCCCAGAAACACACACTCCGCACCGCACGCCCCGGGCCACTCCAAGTCAACAGCCGACACCGGCCCGTCCTGAACCGCGACCTCGATCAACGCACGACTACCCACGACGTCTGGATCCATGAGCCCCTTAGTATATAAAGATAAAGCCTTTAACGCAGCCCCCGGATAAGCCCCTTTCAGGCCCCGTCCGACCAAATAAAACTGGCCCGCCAACGTGGGATACACGCTGAGCGGGCCATGAGGGGGGGGCAAGAAGGAGAGTTATCAACCAATAGTACGCACCCCATCCGGGAAAGTTCAAGTCAACGTCAAAAAAAATCTCACAATGCCCCATAGGCGGTGATATGCAAATCGCTTATATAGTGAATGTGTAACCGGTGTATCACATAAAGGTCGGAGACATGACAGATTCAATGACGCCTACGCCCGAGACG
>CBDUNP010000508.1:0-2210 GCA_965368605.1 uncultured bacterium
AGGCGGCGGCGAGCAAGGTGCGCAACGTGGTGAAGCGCACACGGCTTTGGCGGCTTGAGAAGGTGGATGTCGCTCACGAGTTGATCGCTCACTTCGCGGACGGCCGAGAGGCGGGGACGCCGACAGAGGAACTCCTAGAAAACTTCGGGGATGAAAAACAAACCGCGAAGCTGATCCGGCGGGCGAAAAAACGTCAGCGCCCCATGCCGTGGCACGTCTTCGCATGGGCACGGCTGTGTCTACTGACTTTCTTCGGCGTGTATGTGCTGGCCGCTTTGTACCTCGCAGCGGGCTCACCTTCGGTGACAACAGACTACCTGGCAAAACTGAATCTGAAGGCAGCGGCGGTGCCCACTGAAGAAGCGGCGTGGCCGATCTACCGGGAGGCGCTGCATGAGATGGGGTACAGCACTCGGCAAGACCATGTCGGCGACAAGATGAAATATGACATTCGGCCGGGAGATAAAGATTGGCCGAGGATGTTGACGTTTTTGGATAGACATGCCGATTCTTTGGCAAGAATACGCGAGGCATCTGAGTTACCAAATTTGGGTTACATGGTGGGTTTCGATACTGCGCCGGAAGACGAGGTGATCTTCGAGCCTTCGTATATGTCAGGGTACGATTATGAAGGGCCCCACCCCCCTTTGATGCAGATCCAATTGAAACATCTTGGCACTCTGCGAACACTCGCCCGGCTCGTTGCAGCGGATGCGGCGCGGGCTACTCTTGATGGCGACGGCCCAACCGCTTACGCAGATATTGTTGCCATCCTTGGCATCGCCGACCATGCCGACGAACACCCGGTATTGATCAGTGCTCTGGTCCGATTGAGTCTACAGAACACAGCGTACCGCTCGGCACAAGAAATCTTGACGACCCGACCCGATATCTGGTCAGATGAGCAGCTACATAGTATCGCACACCGGATCGCTGGGATCGAAGTATCACTCGATGACTGGATAAATGGCGAACGTTTATGGTTCTACGACTACCTGCAACGAGCCTACACAGATGACGGGCATGGTGGTGGGCGGATCACGTCGAATGGTATCGATATGGCCGCGATGTATGACAACGGTGGCATCATGAGTTCGCCACCATCTGCACAAAGAAATGTTGCGATTGCAGCCACCCTGCCGGTTGCGATGGTATTCTTCGCCCCGCGTGATGAAATGCAAGAAGTCTATGACGGATTGATGGATCGATCGATTCTAGAATCACGCCGCCCACTCTGGCTCGGCGATGATTCGGAAACCGTAGATGAGACGGCGACGAAGCTGATGGGTCCGATGGTTAGCCACACCAGATACATAGCGGTTTTCAGCATAATGCCTGCCATATCGGCCCTTCGAAACACTATCCAAACCATGGCCGGGTTCCGCGACGGCGTGCTGATCGGGGTCGCGTTGGAGTTGTATCGTCGGGAGCACGGGGATTGGCCGGGAGCGTTGGAGGAGCTGGTGCCGGGGTATCTTCCTGAGCTGCCGGTGGATCGGCTGACGGGAGAGGCGGTGAAGTATCTAGTCGGCGAGGACGGGCCGGTGGTGTACAGCGTCGGTGTAGACGGCGATGACGACGGGGGGCGGCCACCCGTGGAGCGGGACGGGGATATCGTGAACGAAATGGCCAGCCCGAAGCAATATTCAGGTGAATCAATGGCCGAAGAGGCTTACGACGGCGACTGGGTCTTGTGGCCGGTGCCGAATGAAGATTAAGGGCTCCACGAGCAGAGCCGCCGCGCCCTCACGGCGGACCGTGGATGACATCCACGGCTTTGGGGGAGATTCCCACCGGGGGCGTGGCGTTGTTACAATCCTCGCCATGAAGCGAACCGCCCTACTGCTGCTGGTGATGACCTGTCTGCTTAGCGTCGGCTGTGTGCAGCGGACGATCTCGATCACGAGTGACCCGCCGGGGGCGTTGGTTTACTTAAATGACGATGAGGTCGGACGGACGCCGGTGACGGTGCCGTTTACTTTCTATGGGGTGTACGACGTGCGGATGGAGGCCGAGGGGTATCAGCCGTTGTGGACCCAACAGAAGGCCAAGGCCCCGTGGTGGGAGACGCCCGGCATCGACCTGATCGCGGAGACGCAACGGGATGCGAAGGCGGAGCTGAAGTGGCACTTCACGATGCAAGAGCAGGTGCCGTCGGAGGACGTGGATGCCGACAAGCTGCTGGACCACGCGAAACAGTTGCGTGCGGC
>CBDUNP010000509.1:0-2207 GCA_965368605.1 uncultured bacterium
CGCTGTGGGCGCTGAAACCCAGGTAGCGGGTCTTGCCGGCCTCGCGCGCTTCGAGAAACGCCTCGATCGCGCCGCCGGGGCCTAACGCCTGCCTGGTCTCGTCGACCTTGGTCAGCGAGTGCATCTGATACAGATCAAAGTGGTCGGTGCGCAGCTTGGTCAGTGAGTCTTCGAGCTCCGCCCGTACGCCGTCGGCGGTGCGTTCGAGGGTCTTGCAGGCGAGCATGACCTGGTTGCGGTAGGGGGCCAGTGCCGGGCCGAGGCGTTGCTGGGCGTCCTGGTACTGCGGGGCGACGTCGAAGTAGCGGATGCCGGCGTCAAAGGCCTCGGCGACCATCCGATCGGCGTCGGATTGGTCTTCCTTCATCACGACGACCCCGCCGAACCCGATGACGGTGGGGTATAGATCGGTGTTTCCCAGTCGGCGCGTCTGCATGGTTAGGTTCCTGCGTGGGGGATTAGACAGGTAGATTGTAATCGTCGTGGCGCGATTGTGGGCGGCGGGAAGGAAACGGCCGGTGAGGGCTATTTCGGGGGGAATATTATTAGAGAAATAGGTGTTGGACCCGTATGCCGTTAGAATCCTCCGCCGTGAGCCAGAGTGTCCCCTTACCGCAGGCCGAATCGCCGTTTGACCGCCCGGGATACGCCCCGTTCGCGGAGCGTTTGGCTGCGGACGGGCAGGCGCTGGCCCGCCGATCCATCAAGACGCTGCAGGTGAACGTCGGGAAGATGTGCAACCTCGCCTGTCACCACTGCCACGTCGAGGCCGGCCCGGGCCGGACCGAGATCATGACATGGGAGACGATGGAACAAATCGTCGGCTGGCTGAAGCGGTACAAGGACGAGCTGGGCATCGAGGTGGTCGACCTGACCGGCGGGGCGCCGGAGATGAACCCGCACTTCCGCGCGTTTGTCGTGGCACTACGGCAGTTAGACCTGCACATCATTGATCGGTGTAATCTGACGATCCTCTTGGAGCCGGGGTATGAAGACGTCCCGGCGTTTTTGGCGGAGCACAAGGTCGAGGTCTCGGCGAGTCTGCCGTGTTATCTGGAAGACAACGTCGACAAGCAGCGGGGCAAGGGCGTCTTCGACGGGTCGGTCAAGGTGTTGCAGCAACTGAATAAACTGGGCTACGGCCGGGAAGGCACGGGGCTTCGGCTGGACCTGGTGTACAACCCGGTCGGCTACGGGCTGCCGCCGGAGCAGGGGCCGTTGGAGGCCGACTACAAGAAACATCTGCGCGAGCACTTCGGCATCGTGTTCAACAAGCTCTGGACGATCACCAACATGCCGATCAAACGTTTCGAGCACGCGCTGAAACGTGACGGGGCCTACCTCGGCTATATGAACAAACTCATCGACGCGCACAACTGCGGGAATGTCGGCGATGTGATGTGTCGGGACCTGGTGAGTATCGGGTGGCGCGGCAGCGTCTACGACTGCGACTTCAACCAGATGTTGCAGATGCCGATCGACGGCCCCCCCGGAATATCAGAAGAACACGCCGTCGAGGCGCAGAGCAAAAAACTCTGGGATTACAGCCCGAATGAGTTGCTTGGCCGATCCATCCGGACCGCCGCCCACTGCTTCGGCTGCACCGCCGGGGCGGGGTCGAGCTGCACCGGGGCGCTGGGGTAAACGATTGATACTTAGCCCCACGTCGACGACGTGGGGCCGGGGTCGGGGGCTGGCGGCCGGGGTCGGGGACCGGGGTTTGGATGCAAGTCATGTGTCGTGTTCGTGGTGCCACACTTTGGCTCGAAGGGCAGAGCTTGGCTCGAAGGGCAGGGCCTGGGCCGGTCTACACACTTTGCCGCGCGCGGACAAAACGTGGCACCCCACCACCAGCCACTAACCACTGATTACCAACCACCACTTCCCCCGTGTGCGTGCCCCGTGTGCGTGCCCCGGGTCGTCGACCCGGGGCTAAATAAATAGGTGGGGTTGCGGATGGGAAAGTTATGGCTGTACTTCCGCGTGGCTTTTGTCAGTGGGTGCTACGTCGTAATACGCATCCGCCTCGGGGTTAAATAGCCTCGTTGTTTCGCCATTGGGCCAGCGGATTTCGATTTTGTTAATAGTGTTGACGTTACCCAACCCGAAGTGCAGGGTTGGGGCGTGCTGAGCGCTGTAGGAGTCGCCGGACACGGCGGTGTTGGTCTTGACGCCTTGCGGGGTTGTGACTGTTACTTTAGCGCCCA
>CBDUNP010000510.1:0-2188 GCA_965368605.1 uncultured bacterium
CCCCGGACACAGCCCCCGCGCCTCTCCAACCCCCGTCCCCGTCCTGATCCCAAACTTCTTGGCCTCAACACTCGCCGCGATGCAACACGTGTGGTCCGTCCCCGCCACCGGCACGACCCCCACCGGCCGACCACGCAGATCCGGCCGATCCTGCTGCTCGACCGCCGCAAAATAACTGTTCATGTCCAGAAACAACCAGTTCAGCACCGCAGTATCCCCACGCCAGACTCGCCAGAAAAAACCCTTGCACTCCGCACAAATGTTCGTATAATGTTAGGGTTATGTCAAGGGTCACGGACGATCACCATCACGACGACAGCCACTACGAACACCGCGACGGCCTGCTCAATGGGCCGGCCCGGCTGCGGGGGGCGGGGCTGAACCCGGGCAACCGATTCGAGGCTGTCCGCCTGCATGTTTTGGGCGACGCGATGGACCACCGCCATCAGGAGCGCGTCGAAGACGGCGAAGACCCCGACAAGCCGGTGCGTGTCCCGCTTCAGGTTTTCCCCGACAAGACCCAGCAGGTCATCAACCGCGTGGCGCGCACATCCGACGTGCCGTTCGACTGGACGCTGAACCCGTACCGCGGCTGCGAGCACGGCTGCATCTATTGTTTCGCCCGGCCGTACCACGAGTACCTGGGCTTCTCCTGCGGGCAGGACTTCGAGACCAAGATCGTCGCCAAGCACGACGCCCCGAGGCTGCTGGTGCGCGAATTAGCCAAGCCCAGCTGGATGGCCGAGCCGATCGTGATGTCGGCGATCACGGATATTTATCAACCGATCGAGAAGGAGCTGGAGCTTTCGCGCAGGTGCCTGGAGATTCTGGCTGACTGCGCCCAGCCGGTCTCGACGATGACCAAGAGCGCGCTGGTGCTGCGGGACGTGGACCTGTGGGCAAAGATGTCTAAGCAGAACACCGGCCGAGTGACGGTGACGCTGGTCACCCTGGACGACGCTTTAGCCAAAGACCTGGAGCCACGCGCCGCCTCGCCCGCCCGCCGCCTGCGTATCATCCGCGAGCTGGTTAAGGCCGGCGTGCAGGTCAACGTGAACATCGCCCCGGTCATCCCCGGCCTGACGGATAAGGAGATGCCCGCCATCCTCGAAGCCGTCGCCGACGCCGGGGCTCGTCGCGTGGCGTGGGTGATGCTGCGGCTGCCGTATCAACTCAAGGAACTGTTTCTGGACTGGCTTCAGCGCTGCGTGCCGCTGCGTGCCGACCACGTCGAATCGCTGATCCGCCAGGTCCACGACGGCAAGCTGTACAAGGCCAACCTCCAAACCCGCCGACGCGGCAGGGGGCAGATCGCCGACCACGTCTCAAAAGTCTTCGACGTCTTCACCCGCAAACACGGCCTGAACCGCGACGTCCGCCCCATGCGCCGCGACCGGTTCCGCCGGCCCTCACTGAACGGGCAGATGTCTCTGTTTAAAGATTAGGGCGAAACGGCATCAGCGGGTCGGTCGCGGTGAAGAGCCTGGACCTTCAGAGCCAGGTCCACCTGCCCATGCTCAATGTGGATATCCCCGAGCCGGCCTCGCTGGCGTTGTTGGGTGTCGGCGTCCTGATGCTCGGCAGTCGTCGAGGCGCCTGATCCCGTGTGGTGCCCAACCCGCGAAGTGCCTGGCGGGGTTAATAACTCAAAAAATATTTTCTAATCGTGATGCGTCCTGCGCAGCGCCGGACGACCGGTTCTTGGCTTGTTAAAACAGGCTTGCCGCAAGCCCCGCGGGCCAGGCCTGTAACGTGCAAACGCTGGTATCTAGCCTGACGACATCGTTTTGCGTGACGCGGGCCGTCCCAAGCACAGCCGGGATCAAACCTTAGCAATACCTCCAACGTATTACAGAATAGCTTGGGATTCGATCCGATCGCGTCTGGTAGCCGATAAGAGGGGGGCTAGATGACTCGACTCTCGATAACCGAAGTATAGAATGTGGAGTCGCCAGGTTAGGAAATCGCCTCGATTGGCATGCGGGGCAACGTCCTATAAAATCCTGTGTTACGGCCGCAAGCGGTCGGATCAGCTCCAGGCGACGCACGAAGATCGATCAGGAAACTTCTTACCAGCGAGCTTATATGTTTGAAAGATTTACAGACCGCGCACGCAAAGTCATGGCCCTGGCTAACCAGGAAGCCCAGCGCTTCAACCACGAGTACATCGGGACCGAGCACATCCTGC
>CBDUNP010000511.1:0-2182 GCA_965368605.1 uncultured bacterium
CCCACTTCCGCATCAGCTACGCCTGCGACGACGCCCGGCTGGATAAAGGGCTGGATATCCTCGTCGATCTGGCGAAGTGAGTTGTTTGATATTTGTGCGAGGTATCAGAACCATGGATGGCATCCACGGTTATGTAACATATCGCGCAGGAGCAGGACTGTATTATCACACGAGTATCGTCGTGGTCGATGCGGGCATGTGTACGAGCGTGCCGGTCGTCGTACGCAGGATCAGGCCCAGGCTGGGGTCCAGGTCCACGACCTCGCCTTGGTAATCAATCCCTTCACAGCTCAGGCGGACATGTTTGCCGATGAGTGTGCTGCGTTCGCGCCACTGTTCTAATAGATGATCGGCATGGGATTCATCCAGTGCGTGATCGATCGCCAGGACCGCTTGGGTCAGTACCGCCAGCCGATCGGCATGGGCCCCGAGCATCGCCAGGCTTGTCACACGGTTGCGCAGGCCGGGCTCCTGGGTTTCGGTTGGCAGTTGTTCCAGGGTCAGACCGACATTCAAACCGACGCCGATGATGGCGAAGTGCCCCGCGACACGATCCTGAACCACTTCGACCAGGATGCCCGCGATCTTTCGGCCATCGATCAGGACGTCGTTGGGCCATTTGATCTCGGCACGCTTGCCCAACGGCACCAGCCAAATGTCTAAAGCCTGCGCCAGACCCACACAAGCCGCGTAGGTCAGCCGATTGATGGCCTGGGTGTCATCGGGTGATGGTGTCAGGCAGACCCGGCTGAACATCAGCGCCGAGCCGGGCGGCGCGATCCACCGTCGGCCCAGCCGCCCACGTCCGGCAGACTGCTCGTCTGCGATCACCAGGGCACCGTCGGCATTCGTGCAGCGGTCGGCGATCAGCCGGCGCGCGGCGTCCTGGGTGCTGGCGGTTGTCTGATAAACCTCGACGATGCCGGCCCCGGCCCGAGTCGCGCGCAGGTAATCGGCCCAGCAACCCAGACCGGCGCGGGTCAGCGTCAGGCCGTGCTGCGGGTTGTGGTCGAGCTCGCAACCAGCGTCACGCAGGCGATCGAGCTCCGACAGCACACGCGCATGCGGGAAGGCAAGTTTTGTCGCCAGGGCCTGTACGGATAACGGGCTCTGGGATTCGAGCAGCCGACCGAGCAGGGCCGTGTCGATCGCGGGTTCGCCGAGTTGGGGGTCGGGCGGGGCGGTCACCGGATATCAAGCCCCAGGTCCAGCGAAGGCGCGGAGTGGGTCAACGCACCGACGGAGATGCGGTCCACGCCGGTCGCGGCGATCCCGGCAACCGTTTCAAGCGTCACGCCGCCGCTGGCTTCGAGTTGTACCTGTGGGGTGGCAGCGTTGCGCATGGCGACGGCTTCTTTGAGTTGCGCATTATCCATGTTGTCCAGCAACACGATATCGATGCCGGTAGTCAACACCTCGGCGAGTTGCTCCAACGTGTCCACCTCGACCATGACAAACTTGAGTTGTGGATACTTGTTGCGTGCCTGCCTGGCCGCGTCGGCGACGGCTTGATTCAAACTCTTTTCATCGACATGCGCCAGGTGATTGTCCTTGAGTAGTACCGCGTCGTGCAGGCCCATCCGGTGGGTCCCGCCTCCGCCGCAGGCCACCGCGTACTTCTGGAGTCCGCGCAGGCCGGGCAGGGTCTTGCGTGTGTCGTAGATCGTTGCCTTTGTGCCTGATATCGCCTGGACGTAGCGGGATGTCAGCGTCGCCACGCCGGAGAGGTGGGTGATCAGGTTTAGCGCGACGCGCTCGGCGGAGAGGATGCTGCGCATCGGGCCTGACAGGGTGGCGACCGCGTCGCTGGGTTCGACGGCCGAGCCGTCCGGGATCGTCACGGTTGCGGTAATGTTGGTGTCATAGGCGGCAGCAACCGCCGGCAGCAACGCGACGCCGGCCAGCCTCCCGGGTTCGCGCACGACGAGCGACGCTTCGCCCTGCAAGTCGGCGGGGACGAATAACGCACTGGTCACGTCCAGCCCGTCAGGCCCGAGGTCTTCCGCGCGGGCCTGCTGGATCAGCTCGGCCAGACGGTCGGGCAATACATAATCATCAAGGTTGGGTGGTACGACGGTGGTCATGGTCGGGGCTGGCTGCGGCTTTGTTACGGTTGTTTTCGGAAGGTCACACGATACCGCCCCGGGCTTAGGGCCACAAAGCGGACGGCGTCCCCGGGCTT
>CBDUNP010000512.1:0-2180 GCA_965368605.1 uncultured bacterium
GTGGGGTTTTCGATCTCACGATCCTTCGGCGACCACAGCGTGTTGTACCTGCTTACGCCCGCCGTGCGATCGACTAACTCATCATCGCTGGTGGTTGAAGCGTGTCCATCGACGTATGCGAAGTTCGTGCTGCCCCGCGCCTCCATTGGCGAGCCGCCGGAATGTGTGTGACGTGAATAGTCCAGCCGGCTCTCGGCCGGGGGGTTGAACTGACGGCCGAGGCTCGTGCCCGGTTCGGTACGATCGACGAAGTTCTCGTAAGGCGTAAAGTTACCATACGCCAGCATCGGACGGCTGTAGTAGAGCTCATTGGTCTCGTAGATCGCCCAGGCCTCGCCCAGTAATAGAATCTTGGATGCCTGGGGCACGCTGGCGTCGAACCGCTCGCCGGCCGTGTCGGGCACGTAGGTCGAGGCGATCTGCCCACTGGCGGCCCAGACATTCATGCCGTAAGACCGCGCCGCGTCTTCGTCACTGGGGCAGGCCAGGATCGACCCGCCGAGATTGCCCGCATTCGTGTTTTCATCGGTCGGCAGGTAAGGCCCGATCACCTCGATCTCGTGCCACATCGGCAGACTCGTGTTGCCCATGGGGAACAGGTCTTTGTTGTCTGTCGCGTAGCCGGCAAAGGCGATCCCGAGTTGGCGGATGTTGCTGAGGCACTGCATGTTCTGCGCCGTGCGTCGCGCCGCACCCAGCGCCGGCAGCAGGATCCCGACCAGCAAGGCGATGATGCTGATCACGACCAGCAACTCGATCAGTGTGAAGGCCCCTGCTCGGTCCGGGGACGTGCCCCAGCGTGTTTGATTCTTACCTGACATGTGAAGCTATCCTCCAAGTGATGGCCTGTATCGGCCGGGCCGGCGTCGTGCCGTGCCCAGTTGTGTCTCGCCCCCGAGTTACTTGCCCGCCAACGCGGTGGCGACGCCCTGTTTCTGGCTTGCTTGTTCGACCCAATGGCTGATCCCGGTGGTCGCGGGTCGATCCGACCAGGCCACGACCTGCTTGTCCTTGGTGAGTGTCTGTTTCAACGCGGCGTAATCGAGGTCCTGCGCCGAAACGCCTTCATCCATCGCCAGGCACGCCGCGGTCGCCGCCGACTGGCCCAGGACCATGCCGACGGGCTCCATGCGGATCGACCCGAACGCGATGTGCGACGCCGAGAGACACCAGGGCACCAGCAGGTTCTGACACTCACCGCGACGCGGGATGATCGCCCGGTAGCTGATGCAGTAGGGCGCGTTGGGCTCGACCTCGACGTTGCCCTCATTGTAGGCCCGGCCGTCCATCACAATCCGACGGCAGTTGTGCGAGTCCATCGTGTACGCGGCCAACCCGATCGGGTCCTGGACGGTCTCCCGGTGGCGGCAGTGGTGCTCGGTCATCACCAGGTCCCCCACCATGCGCCGGGCCTCACGCACATATAACTCGTGGGGCCAGCCGCCGGTCTCGGTGAACTCGTCTTTGGGCAGCCCCCACTGAGCCACTTCGTCGCGGATCGATGCGGGGACACGCGGATCGTTGACCAGAAAAAAGTACATCCCCTGGTTGTAGCTGACATGGTCCTGGAAGATGCGTTCGCGAGTCGCGTAATCCCCCTCGGGCCAGCCGTAGTTAGCGCCGATGTGATCGGATGAAAACGCGCCGTAGTTGTTGGTATCTGTTTTATGATTGGGAAGCGGAAGCGTCAGGAAGAGCGCATCCCACACGCCGGCCTGGATGTAACGCAGCAAGAGCTCATAGCGGCCGGCGTCGTAGCCGTTGGGCTTTGGAAACGGAAGACGGTTGCCGGGGGCGTTGGTCAGGCATAGCCGGAAGTTGTATGCCTGGATGCAGCGGTCGCCTTGGCCGTTATGCCCTAAAGGCAGGTCCTGGACGCCGGGCAGTAAGCCGCTGGCGGGATCGCCGGGGGTGGCATACGGATCGACCCATGCCTTGAAGTTGTGACCGGGGTGGCCGAAGTGGATGCCGTTGAGCGTCTCGCGGTACTGCGTGTTCGATTCTCTGCCGACGGTGTAACTCACGCCCGCCTTGGCCATGAGGTCGCCTTCATAGCTCGCGTCGATGAACATCTCAGCGGCATAGACGTCGCCGCAGTCAGTCCGGACCTGCTTGATCCGGTCGGCGTGCATATCGACATGCGTCAACCGCTGCTGCAGATAGACCTCGACGCCGGCGTC
>CBDUNP010000513.1:0-2177 GCA_965368605.1 uncultured bacterium
GCAGCCCGAGGGTTAGCCTACAACCCAGCCAGCGGCAGCCTTTTTAGCCTCAATCGGGAGAGCCAGCAACTCATCGAGCTCAGTCAAAACGGACAAATCCTCAGCCTGCGCGACACCAGCAACCTGGGGCTGGTCAACCCCCAGGGGATCACCTTCGCCCCTAGCGGCGACCTGACCGACGCGCCTGAGACACAAAATCTCTACATCAGCGACGCCGGACGACCCACGGCAAGCAGCGAGGGGGCCGCCCTGAGCGGCCAGATCATGGAGCTGAGCCTCGAGGCCGTGGTCATCAACGCCATCGACTTCACCGCGCCGCTGGTGCAAACCATCGACACCAGCAGCTATCCCAGCCCCGACCCGGCGGGCATCGTCTACCTGCCCACGCAAGACAGATTGCTCATCAGCGACTCCGAAGTCAACGAAATGAGCATCTACAGCGGCTTCAACCAATTCCTGGTCACGACCAGCGGCAGCTTAACCGGGAGCCTGGACACCACGACATTTAGCAGCGAGCCAACCGGCGTGACCTACCATCCCGGCAACGGCCACCTCTTCTACTCCGACGACAACTTCAAAATGATCTACGAAGTCGACCCAGGAGGCGATAGCCAATACCTGACAAACGACGACATCATCAGCTCATTTAGCACCATACTGTACGAAAACACCGACCCCGAAGGCGTGACCTACGACAGCGGGCAAGGGGTACTGTACATCGCCGACGGGATCAACAACGAAGTATACCGGGTAGACCCCGGGGCCAACGGCTTATTCGACGGCGTTCCGGCAGCGGGGGGTGACGACATCGCCACCAGCTTCGACACCGCCGTGCTCGGGGTGACAGACCCCGAAGGCATCGCCTACAACCCCGACAATGCCACCCTGTACATCGTGGGGCTGGAGGACATCATCCTCGAAGTGGCCACCGATGGACGATTAATACAAACAATCGACATCAGCGACACCGGAGCGCGCAATGCGGCAGGTCTGGCCTACGGTCCAAGCAGCCAGAACCCTTTGGTCATGGCGCTGTACATCACCGACCGGGGCGTTGACAACGACGACGACCCCAACGAAAACGACGGGAAAGTGTATGAAATCGGGCTAGATGCCCCGACGGGACCGGTCAATGCGGCGCCATCTGTGTTCGCCGGGTACGACCAGACACTCAATCTGCCGAGTGGAGCCACCCTGGACGGCAGCGTCAGCGACGACGGCCTGCCCAATCCACCAGCGCAGGTGACCACAACCTGGAGTCAGGTGAGCGGGCCAGGCACAGCCACTTTTGGTGACGCCAGCGCAGTGGACACCAGCGTCTCCTTCGACCTTGCAGGAAGTTATGTGCTACGTTTGACAGCCGATGATAATGAGTTCACCTCATTTAATGAAGTAACCATCACCGTGCGCGAAACGCCCAACCTGCCAAGCCACCTCTACCTCACCTCCATCACGGGAGGCACCGTGGCCGGCATCAGCATAGCTGACGAAGACATACTCGCCTTCGAGTTAGCCAGCGGAACGTGGAGCCTCTTCTTTGACGGCTCCGACGTCGTGCCGACATCGGCCGACATCGACGCGCTGCATGTTGAAAGCGACGGCAGCGTGCTGCTCAGCTTTGTGGCCGACGAAATGATAGCGGGGCTGGGATTGGTTGCCGATGAAGACATCATCCGCTTCAGCCCCAGCAGCACGGGCGAGGTGACCGCGGGAAGCTTCAGCTGGTACTTCGACGGCTCCGACGTCGAGTTGGGGGATTCCGACGTGGATGCCATCGCCTTCGCGCCAAACGGCGACCTGGTGATAAGCAGCGCCGGGTCCGTGACCCTGAGCGGCAACTTTATCCTGGACGAAGACCTGGCCCGGTTTAGCGCCACCTCGTTTGGCGAAACAACCAGCGGCAGCTGGTCACTCTACTTCGACGGCTCCTTTTTAGGCTTAAACGACGGGGGCGAAGACGAAGATATTGACGGCAGCTGGATAGCCGAGAACGGCGACATCTACCTGTCGGTGTCCACAGCGGTGGGCAGCAGCTTCAGCGTGCCGGGACTGAGCGGGGATGGGGACGACATCTTCATCTGCATACCGGACAACAGCGGCAGCGTGCCCCAATGCTTCTACAGTTTGTTCTGGGATGGGGACGTGTACGGCTTTGGTGATGAGATTATTCAGGGCTT
>CBDUNP010000514.1:0-2153 GCA_965368605.1 uncultured bacterium
GCCGACCCTAACAACACGGCTATCAACCCGTCCAACGCCGACTACGACCGGATGTTCTGGCACACCGGTTTGGGTGATTCTCGGTTTAACACGTCGTTCTGCGATGGACACGCCGCCATGATTACTTTTAATGAAGGCGAATATGTCACCGACGAGTATACCTTCAACTACAACGATTTCCCCACACGCCCCACCGCGGCAGAGTATGAATAAAACTACCGGATAACACGCTTTCGGGTATTTAATTGATCAGGGGAAACAGTTCTTGAAGACATGTCCATTACGAACAAGTGTGATCGGGAGTTACCCGTTTCCGGGTTGGCTGGAGTTTGCCGGGGCGAATCTCGGCGCGTTTGGGCCGGAGGACATTAAGGAAGCGCAGGAAGACGCGGTGATCGCCGCGGTGCATGACCAGCTCGACGCCGGGCTGGACGTGATCACCGACGGCGAGCAGACGCGGCTGGACTTCAACCTGTCGTTCTACGGCTACCTCGAGGGGATCGAGCTGGAGGGGGAGCCCCCCCGCCGCTTCGGCCCGCCGGCACACGACCAGCGCGGGAAGAACCCGATCGTCGGCGAGCTTGCCGCGCCGCGGGGCCTGGGCGTTGTCGAAGACTTTGAGCGGCTCAAGCGGGTGGCGGCGACGCTGGTGCCCGATCGCGTCACGCTCAAGGCGTCGATCCCCGGGCCGTTCACCTTGTCGGGGCGGCTGATCCCCAACAAGCAATACCCCGACCGATACGCGATCACCGAGGCGCTGCTGCCGCTGGTGCGCGACGAGATCGAGCGGCTCGTGCAGGCGGGCTGCAAGGAGATCTGCGTCGATGAGCCGTCGATGAGTTGTTATGCGCACAAGGAAGACACGAAGCGGTTCGTGAACATCTTTAACCGGACGGTCGAGCCGGCGGTAGGCAAGGCCCGAGTCTGCATGCACATGTGCTTTGGCAACTTCAAGGGCCGGAGCGTCGGGTGCAAACGGCCCGAGTGCATGTTCCCGGACTTCCTGGACATGAAGGTAGACGAGATGCACCTGGAGATGGCGACGCTGAACTTCAAGCCGATCTCCCTGATCCGCCAGGTCGTGGACGCGGGGATCGACGCCGCGGTCGGGATCATCGACGTGAAGAGTTATTACATCGAGACGCCGGAGGACATCGCCGAGCGGGTCAGGCTCTGCCTGGAGCACGCGCCGGCGGAGCGGCTGGTGTTCGCGCCGGACTGTGGGTTGTCGCAGACGGCCCGGTGGGCGGCGAAGCAGAAGCTAAAAAATATGGTCGAGGGCGTGCGCCGCGTCCGGGAGGCGATGCATCACTAGCACGTTGATCCAGGCTGTACAGAAAGACGCGGCGCTGCTGGCGGACATCCAAGGGGCCAAGCCCGAAGGCGGCGCAAGTGTCTGGTGGCTGGGCCAGAGCGGTTTTCTGGTGAAGACGTCGGCCGGGACGGTGCTGTTCGACCCGTACCTGTCGGACTCGCTGACCCATAAATACGCCGAGACGGACAAGCCGCACGTGCGGATGACCGAGCTGTGCATCTCGCCGGAACAACTGACCGACATCGACGTCATCACCAGCTCGCACAACCACACGGACCATCTGGACGGCGACACGCTGAAACCGATCTTTGCGGCGAACCGCCGGGCGACGTTTGTCATCCCGTCAGCCAACCGTGGCTTTGTCGCCGAGCGGCTTGCGTGCGAACCGAGCTGGCCTATTGGGATCAGCGCCGGGCAGTCGGTGCGGGTCGAGGGCATCCATGTCCACGCGGTCCCGGCGGCGCACAACGAATTGAATACTGATGAGGTGGGCCGACACCACTTCCTGGGGTATGTGGCGCAGGTCGGGGGCGTGACGGTGTATCACAGCGGCGACACGTTGTGGTATGAGGGCCTGCCCGAGGCGCTTAGGCGGTTTAAGATCGACCTGGCGCTGCTGCCGATCAACGGGAACCGGCCGGAGCGCCGCGTCGCGGGGAATCTGTTCGGCGATGAGGCGGCGAAGCTCGCCCACCACATCGGCGCGAAGCTGGTCGTGCCTTGCCACTACGACATGTTCACTTTCAACACCGAGACACCGGACCTGTTTGTCAAGACCTGCGAAACGCTGGGGCAGGCTTACCGGGTCATGCGCTGCGGCGAACGGCTGGACATCCAG
>CBDUNP010000515.1:0-2150 GCA_965368605.1 uncultured bacterium
GGGGCCTTATCGCCGACCTTGAGTTCGGGGCCGACGAGGGTCATGGGGTTGCCTTTGAGGGTGACGGCGGCGGCGCGTTCGGTCATGGTATGAAACCTTTCTTCACCCGTTGCGGGCGGTGTGGTTAGTGAAAATCAGTGTATATCCGTGCGGCAATGCACGGGCAGGCATTGTAGGCCCGGGCGTGGCTTAGGCAACCGGCGCGGGGTTATTCGAGGATGTCGGCGTCTTTTAAGAATCGCTCGATCTCGTTCCAGTACGGCTCGGTCGGGGGGAGTGTGTTGTGGTCGATGTCGTAGAGGATGAGTCTGGTGTCGGGGTGGTTGGACGCCTCGGCGAGCAGGTGGGCGTGGGACGGCGGGACGGTCTTGTCGTGGTTGCCGTGCATGACCAGGAGCGGGGCCGGGTACGACTTGATGACGCGGACTGAGTCGTAGGGGTCGAGGACGAGGAACCCGGGCGCGAGGAAGCGCCTTGCCATGAGGCGGATGCTGGCGGGGCTAGACTGCTGGATCATGGCGACGGAGGGTCGTGCGTCGGCGAGCTGCGTGATGACCGCCCCACCGATGGATCGGCCGTGAAGGATGACGCGGGACGGATCGACCTCGGGGCGTGCGGTGACGCGATCATAGAAAGCGGTGTAGTCCTGTTTGAGTAATGCTTGCGTGGGTTCGCCATCGGATCGGCCGTAGCTACGGAACTCCGGGAGCAGGACGCTGATGCCCCGGCTTGTGTAGCCTCGGAGGTTGATCGGCCATTGATCGATGAGTTCGGCGTTGCCGTGTGCGAAGATGACCAGCGGGCCGGGGGAGTCGGCGGTGACGCCGTCGCCGGGGATGTACCAGGCCTCGACTCGGCCTTCTTCGATATCAAGATGGATAACCTCGACGCCATCCGGGGCGGCGGCGCCGGTGGCATTCCCCGCAAGGCTGCTTGGGAATAAGATCGACCGCTGGATGGTGAATGCGACAGCCAGCCAGACGAGGTAGATCACGACGATGTAGATCAGTGTGCGTTTGAGCAGCCGCCTGGGTTTGGGCGGGGCTTTGGGGCCGGGATCGACAGAAGCGACGGAGCGATCAGACATATTTACATAATAACCGGTGTGTCAGGTCTGATGAAAAGCGACCCTTGTCGCAACCGGCTGGTGGGCCTAACATAGCATCCGAGCCCGGGCGGCATGACACATGAATCTGTGGGCAAATTAAACAGGAATACCAAAACATGAGCTCTACCGATCAAGCCAACCAACTATTGCATGGGAAGGTCTACGACAACATCGTCGGCACCGTCTGCAACACCCCCCTGGTGAAGCTGCGCAAGCTGGCACCGGAGGGCGCGAACGTGCTGGTGAAGTGCGAGTACTTCAACCCGATGGCGAGCGTGAAGGACCGGATCGGCAAGGCGATGATCGAGGCGGCGGAACGGGACGGCGTCCTGACGCCGGGCACGCACGTCATCGAGCCAACCAGCGGGAACACGGGGATCGCGTTGGCGTTTGTGTGTGCGGCGAAGGGTTACAAGCTGACGCTGACGATGCCGGACTCGATGAGTGTGGAACGGCGGGCGCTGCTCAAGGCCCTGGGCGCGACGCTGGTGCTGACGCCGGCGGCGGAAGGCATGAAGGGCGCGATCTCCAAGGCCGCGGAGCTGGTGAGCTCCACGAACAACGCGTGGATGCCACAGCAATTCGAGAACCCGGCGAACCCGCAGGTGCATTACGATACGACCGGGCCTGAAATCTGGAACGACACGCAGGGGAAGATCGACATGATCGTGACCGGCGTGGGCACGGGCGGGACGATCACGGGGATCACACGCTACATCCGCGAGAAGAACCCGGACTTCCAGGCGATTGCGGTGGAGCCGGAAGGCTCGCCGGTGATTTCTCAGACGCTCAAGGGTGATCCGGTCAAGCCCGGACCTCACAAGATCCAGGGGATCGGTGCGGGGTTTGTACCCGCCAACTGCGACCTGCCGATCATCAACGGGACGCAACTGGTGACCAACGAAGAAGCGTTTGAGTGGTCGCGCAAAGCGTCCACCGAGGAAGGCATCTTCGGCGGGATCAGCACCGGCGGGAACATCTGCGCGGCGTGCAAGGTCGCCGCCCTCCCGGAGAACAAGGGCAAGACGATCGTGACCTTCGC
>CBDUNP010000516.1:0-2145 GCA_965368605.1 uncultured bacterium
TTGTCCCTGAGATATTCTGGACCCGCCGGGTTCCTGTCGTATAATTGAACCATAAAGTGAAGACCCGCTCGACTCCTTGAGCCGCCCTATTTTGTGCGGTAGATTTGCTCGAACCTTTATGAACCCCAAGGGAGCGGCGACCGGGCACGATGGCCAAGCCTCCTACGAGTGGAAGGTCGGGATGATCTGGCGGCGCACCCACCTAAAATTGGGGTTCGAGCAAGTTCCGCACCGGCTCTGTTCCGGAACGGGCAGGTACGCTTTCTGACGGCTCGTCCTACCGACGGGCCGTTTTTTTATGCCCCCGCCACGCCTTTTTTCACACTCATCAATACATCTAATACAGCTTCTTCCCAACGAAAGCTGCGGGCCCCAGTTACGATGGATATAGTGTGTCCATGAGCCAGAACAAACCCCAAAACCCCGCCGACGAAGACGCCCGGCTGATCGACGGACTGGTTGATGATCTCGTCGGCGGCCTGGGCCCCGACGACCAGCTCCAGCACATCAACATGGCCTTCCTCCCCAAACGCGCACGCGTTATCGAAGGCATCGAGCTGCTCCGCCAGGTCGTCTTCCCTGGCTTCTTCGACGAAGAACGTGTCACCCCCGACAACGCCCGCGCCCACATCCGCGAACTGCTGGCCGATATCTACAACGTCTTCTACGACCAGATCCTCCAGGGGCTCTGCTACGAACGCAACGTCACCCGCGACCAGGCCGAACACGAAGGCGACGACGGCTGCACCGGCAAAGCCCATGAACTGACCGGCAAGTTCCTGGCCGTCATCCCCGAGCTACGCCGCAAGCTCGCCCTGGATGTCAAGGCCGCCTTCGACGGCGACCCCGCCGCCGTCTCCACCGACGAGGCCATCTTCAGCTACCCCGGCATCGACGCCATCTTTATCCAGCGAGCCGCCCACGAGCTCTACAAGCTCCGCATCCCGCTGATCCCGCGCATCATGACCGAGTACGCACACGGCGAGACCGGCATCGACATCCACCCCGGGGCGATCATCGGAAGCTCCTTCTTTATCGACCACGGCACCGGTGTCGTCATCGGCGAAACCACCACCATCGGCGACCACGTCAAGGTCTACCAGGGCGTCACCCTCGGCGCGCTGTCCACCAAGGGCGGGCAGGACTGGCGCGGCATGAAACGCCACCCGACCATCCAGGACAACGTCACCATCTACCCCAACGCCACCATCCTCGGGGGTGATACCGTCATCGGCGAGGGCTGTGTGGTCAACGGCGGCGCGTTCCTCACCCACAGCGTGGAGCCCGGGCACACCGTCCGGATCGACCACCCCCAACTGGAATTGCGGGCCCAGCGCAAGCCCCGGAAACCAAAAAAACCGACCCACAACAACTAACCCCGTCGGCCTGCCTATGATCCATTAACCGTTCCAATCCGCCCCGTTCTATCGGCAGGACCCTTGATTTTCGACTACGCCAAACCCGTCCCGGTCTTCCCGCTCAACGCCTGCGTGCTCCTGCCGCACGCTACCGTTCCGCTGCACATTTTCGAGGAGCGCTACCGCCAGATGGTCCATCACGCCCTGGACGCCTCGGGCCTGATCGCGATGGCGACTTTCGAGGGCGAGACCTGGCGCACCAACTACGAGGGCGCCCCCCCGGTCAAGCCCTGCGTCTGCGTCGGGTACATCGCACGCCACGAAAGACTCAAAGACGGCCGATACAACATCCTCCTTCATGGGCTATGCCGGGCACGCATCAAGAAAGAACTGGACCCCGCCCCCTACCGGTCGGCGATCCTGAAACCCTTCGAGAATGATCCGCCCAAAGGGGTGGACCTGGAACCCTGCCGCAAACAGATCGAAAAGCTCTTCAAAGACCCGCTGCTCAAGCAGTGGGCCCAGATCGGTGCTGTCCGCAATCTCTTGAGTAAGGAGATCCCCACGGAAGCGATGCTGGACCTGGCGGTCATGGCCCTGTGCAAGTGCGCCCGCGACCGCTACGAGATGCTGGCCGAGCCGTGCCCGTGTGAACGGGCCGAGTGGCTCCGCAAGATGCTCATCCGTACCCGTGACACACTCGATCGAGCCCAGCGACAGGGCACATGCACCAGTGACGACGGCACCGCACTGAACTGAGCCGAACACGAGGGCGGAGATTACACCC
>CBDUNP010000517.1:0-2145 GCA_965368605.1 uncultured bacterium
GGCTTCTGCGGGGTGTTCTTCTCGATGATCGTCTTCTCGCTGGCCTACGCCGGGGTGTTTGAGAACGTGACGACCCACATCGGCTTCGACATCGCCCCGCTGCTCTGGCCGGTCCTGCTGGTCCAGCTGGTGGTCCAGGGAGCGTTCACCACTGCCGTCCACATCCGCAACCTGACCCCCGGAATGGCAACCGGCGCAAGTTCCGAGGTGACTTCTGGAACCGGAGCCGAGGGAAAACGGGCCGAGTTCGTGCTGTTCATCGTCCTGATCATCGCGGTCTCGCTGGGGCTGGCGGCCCTCCTGATGGACCGTCTGCCGATCCTCTGGCCGGAGGGCTATATCATCACCTCCGCCACAGAACTCCTCTACCGCGGGTTCCTGCTGCTCTACGGCACCGTCCTGCCCGGCTACGTCTTCCTGTGCATGATCCCGACTTACCGACAGGTTTCACACAAGGCAAAAATAGGTGTATTCGCGGCGGCAGCGGCGTTAAGCTACCCCCTGGCCTGTGCCGCGTTCATCGCAGGACGCTCATACGCGGTGCTGGCGATTCTGGTGGTGATGGTGGTCGCACGGATCGCGATCGAACTGCTGCCCAAGCGTAACGTGTAGCGGTCGGCCCCTTGCTGTTCGCCACGACCCTAGACCCCGAACCCCAGACCCCAGGTACCTATGCCCTTTTCTTCTGGCCGTGTGTCGTTCTGCCAATTCGCCGTCTCCGGAGACGCCCCGTCGTCTGCCGACGAAACCGCGTTGTCGATCCTAAAAGACTACGCCTTTAAAGAAACCGAGATCGGTGCGCCCGACGAGGTCGAGGCCGGCTTCGTCACCGGCGAACACCTCCTGGACACCGCCTTCAGCTACGAGAAGAACGGCTTCGGCGACACGATGCTCTTCGCCGTCCGCATCGACACCCACAAAGTCCCAAGCGACCTCAAGCAGGCCTACCGCAAGATCAACGAACGCGCCGCCGCCGAGGGCAACCCGTCCGGCTTCGCGAGCAAGGCCGACAAGAAAGACGCCAAGGACGAAGCCGAACGCCAGCTCCGCGACGACCTCGCCGCCGGGAAGTTCCGCCGATCCAAAATGATCCAGGTCCTCTGGGACCTCAAATCCCAGACCGTCTACTGCGGCGCGACCGGCACGACCGTGCAGGAGCGCGTCATCAAGCTCTTCAAGGCCGCCTTCGCCGTCAACCTGCAGTACCAGAGCGCCGGCACCCTCGCCGGCCGACTGCTGATGAATCAGGGCAAGACCCGCGACTACGAAGACCTCCGCCCAAGCGCCTTCACCGCCCCACCCGCCGGCGCGACCGACGCGCAGGACGACGAGGACTACATCGAAGGCCCGCGCGACCTGAACACCCCGATCGTCCCTTGGGTCGTCAAGTCCGTCGACCTCAAAGACTTCCTCGGCAACGAGTACCTCTACTGGCTCTGGTGGATCGCCGAAACCGATGACGGCGCGATCACCATCAAGGACCACGCCGGCCGGGAGACCGAAGTCTTCTTCGCCATCGACAAGGCACTGGACATGGACTGCGCCTGGGACGCCAACGGCAAACAGACCCTCCGCGGCGCAGGCCCCACCCGCCTGATCGAGGCCGCCGACGCGCTGAAGACCGGCAAGTGGCCCCGCAAGATGGGACTGATCGTGTCCGACGGCGAGTCCCAGTGGGAACTCACCTTCCAGGGCGATCAATGGTCCGTCTCCGCCGCGCTGCTGCCCACCATCGAAGACGCCGCCGGCCCCCGTGAACAACTCGAGCAACGCCTCGACCTCGCCAAGGGCCTCGCCCAGACCCTCGACGGCATGTACCGCGCCTTCCTCAGCGCCCGCACCGCCGAGAGCTGGTCCACCAAACGCACCGCCATCCGGCAGTGGGTCAAGGAACGCCGAAACCCCGCCAAGCCGGCCCCGCTCCCCTCCGTGACGCCGGACGCTTCAGATACGCCGGGGTCCGATGCCCTGTCGCCAGAAAATCTGGAAACCGCCGAGATTGCGGGATGATGGATCGGATTATTATAGTATAATCGGTCTCTGGCCCCACTTTTAAGGAGTTAGCGATGATTATTGGCGTCCCCAAAGAAACCAAACCCGACGAATACCGGATCTCCATGCTGCCTGTCGGGGTGGAGCTGCTGA
>CBDUNP010000518.1:0-2145 GCA_965368605.1 uncultured bacterium
AATAAGATCGAGCGATTCGCAAAGTCAGCGATTGAGTCTGCCAAGCAGTGCCGGCGGCTGCACCTGATGCGTGTCGAATCGCCCCGCACGCCGCAGGATGTCTTGGCGAATCAAGACTACGACCTCAAACTCATCGCTTCGCCCGGCGTCCCGCCTGTCGCGGACCTGGCGCAGCGCATCGCCGCATGCAAGAACATCCTGATCCTCATCGGGCCGGAAGGGGGGTTCAGCCCGGCGGAAATCGACGCCGCCGCCGACGCGGGCTGCCTGGGTTGGCCGATCGCCCCGCACGTGTTGCGTATCGAAACCGCCGCCGCCGCCGCCGCCGCGATCCTCCGCTACCCCGCCGCCGATTAAAGCCGCTTAACAGCATTCGTAGCCGAAACCCTTGGCGGGGCCCCGGCCAGGGCGTATCATTTCTTTCAAGTTCATCTCGGTTTCGGTTTACCCGCAGGGGGTTGTCATGGCGATCACGTTTTCCTGTCATTGCGGCAAGCAGATCAAGGTTGCGGAAAAGTTTGCCGGCCGACGCGGCAAGTGCCCAGCCTGCGGCGAGGTTGTCTCCATCCCCGAACTCGACCCCGCCCCGGCCGAAGACGACGGCAGCTTTGTCTACGACGCACTCAGCCCCGAGTCGGACCTGCAACCCGTCCAGCACGACCCCCAGGCCGGCGCCCAAACCTCCGCCAGCGCCTGCAACGCCTGCGGCAAAGCCATGTCTCCCCAGGCGGTCATCTGCACGCACTGCGGCTTCCACAAGATTTCGCACACCTATATGAAGGTGGCCCAGGGCGCAGAGCCCGACGAGAAAGAATCCAAGGTCGCGCTGCTTAACATCGCCGGGTTCGGCCTGCGCTGGTGGAAGCTCGCGATCGTCGTCCTCCCCATCGCCGCGGTCAGTTACTGGTACTTCACCGGCCCCGCGCGTGACGTGCTCATCATCAAGTCCCAGGCGGTCAACCTCATCGAGACGATCAGCTCCGGCGAAACCCGCGAAGCGTTTAACCTCTACACCCAGCAGGGCGACCTGTCGCTAGGCGTTCAGGGTAAGCAATCCAAATCAAACCCCAACCCCTTCATTAACAACGATGAGCATTTTTCACTGGGCGGCCGTGACGAGTTTTTCGTCATCTGCCCCGATGAAGACGGCGACCACATCGCGCTGCAGGTTGGGCTCAAGCAGGGGGCCATCCTCGATAACGACCGGACCAGCCGATACGACAGCATCATCGAGGGCAGCGACTTCAAGCTCATCCCCGCCGACGGCGGCCCGGCGATCGAGGCGAGGTTGCTCTACAACACCTTCGAGGACAAGGCCGAGATCGACATCGGTTCAGCGGATACGTCCAACCACGAAGCGCTGTTCCCCTCCAAGCCCGCCACGCTCGACATGACCCGGGAGTTCGGATCAATCAATGGCGACGCGGCCTGGAACGACCCACACACGCGCGGCATGATCAGCTTCTCCGCGTCTTATTCCACCGGCGACATGCCCGCACCCAAGGGCCTCTACGCCGACGGCCGGATCAAACGCTTCAACGACGCCGGCGACACCGCCACCATGCGCTACGAAGGCGGCACCCTCAGCATCGAGTGGGACGCCGACGACGAGGGCTGGTGGTCTAAGAAAAAATACACCCGCAAGACGGAAGTCTCCCCCTGGCACCGCTACAACTTCGGCCTGCTGTTCGAGCGCCCCAAAACCGGCGGCGACTTCGACATCACCTACTGCGACAAGGTCGTCGCCTCGGTCTACTTCGATCCGCTGCCCCAGCCCAAGCCCCCGGCCGTGTCCCCGGTCAAACGCGCCAACTCATCCGCACAGCCCGCCGCGCCCTCGAGCAACCCCCTGACCTACTTCAAGGTCCTGGCCGACGCACGCAACCAGGCGCACGGCATCGTCTCCGCGAGCAACCTGCGCCAGCTCGGCATCGGCCTGCAGCTCTACCTCGAACAGAATCATGGCCAATGGCCCGATGAGCTCGACCAGATCAAGTCCGTCATGTCCGGCTACGAACAGGTCATGCAGAACCCTCGCACCAAAGAACGCATCGGCTTTCTCTATACCAAGCCCGAGCCCGGCGCGAACCCCGCCACCACGCCCGTCATCCACGAGTCCTGGCAGGGCAACCCCGACCCCAACGG
>CBDUNP010000519.1:0-2139 GCA_965368605.1 uncultured bacterium
ATGACCTTGAGGGTGCGTCCGGTTTCGGTGTCGAAGAGCTTGCGTGCCTTGTCGAAGCCGACGCTCTCGCCGATGAGCGTGACGATGTCGCCCTTCTGAATGACGGTCTGGGCGTTGGGGAGGAAGGGGGTGCCCTGCCGTTCGACGACGGCAAGCCGGGAGGACGCAGGGAGTTTCAGGTTCGCCAACTCCTGGCCGACCGCCTTGGCAGATGCGGAGACGGGGAACTGCTGCATCTCAAGCTGGCCGCTGGCAAACTGTTCGATCGCCAGGGAGCCGGGGCTGCGGAGTGTGGAGGCGATGGCCAAAGCGGTGGAGAACTCGGGACAGACCAGGTGGTCGATCCCCAGGTGGCGTGCGTAGTCCAGGCCCCGCTTCTCGAAATAGGCCGAGTGGTGGACCCGGGCGATGACCATCTCCGCCCCGAGCGCCTTGGCGATGGAGCCTGACAGCAGGTTGATCTCGTCGTTCTCCATCGCGGCGATGACCAGATCGGCCTTGGCGCAGCCGGCCTCGAGCAGGACGTCGGCGTGGGCCCCGTTGCCCACAAGATTCCGAACGTCCAGCGTGTCTTCCAGGTTCGAGAGGGTCTCGATCTCCTGGTCGATCACGGTGATATTGTGGCCCTGGGCGGCGAGGACCTCGGCACAGTGGCTTCCGATCTCGCCGGCACCGCAGATGACGATATTCATGAACGCGATTTCGAGTCCAGGTTGATCCGATCACCCGCCGGCGGCGGTCTCGCTTTCCGGCGGGCTTCGGCCCGTGGTTCAGCGAAGGGACATGGTATCCCCACGAGCCGATCCGGGCGAACCCCCTGATAAACCTTGGCTTTTATTATATTGCAATATATTGAAAATTATCTATTTACAACAACCATCCGGACCGGACATGTCTTATGTAACCTTCAGATTGGATGCCCAAAGAGGTGGCCTAGGCCAGCCCGACCGGTTCGTGAGAATCCTGGGGCCGGGGGGCGTGATCGCTGGCAAAAGCCATCCTGCCCAGCAGGAACAGCGGGCCAACCCGTCCCAGAAGCATGGTGGCGAGGATGACGCCACGCCCGTAGCGGGTCAGGCTGTCGGTGATGCCCAGAGAGAGGCCGGTGTTGCTGGCGGCACTGATGGCCTCGAAGGCCAGGGACTGGAAGCTGAACGGCTCGACGAGGCTCAGGAGAAGGATCGCAAGCGCCACCAGCAGGACAAAACCCACGAGGAGGGCCAGGGCCTGGCGGATCAGATTCTCCGAAATCAGTTGGGCTATTGCGGGGAGGGTACGGCGTTGGCGGAGTGTTGCGAGGGAGGAGAGGACGAGTATCGCCAGGACGGTGGTCTTGATTCCCCCCGCCGACGAGCCGGGCGAGCCCCCGACGAGCATGAGGGCCATCACCCCGAACCGGCTGGCGGGCTGAAGTTCGTCCATGGGGATGGTGTTGAAGCCGGCGGTGCGTGAAGCGAGAGACATGAAGCTGGCGTCGGCGAGGACGCCGCCCGCGTCGGCCATGGTCAGGGCGTCGAGGTCTTGCGCGTGGGCGGTGACACCTAAGCGCATCGAGTCGTGCAGGTGTGGAGCAAGTTGCCCGGCCCCAATGACGATGACGCCGAAGAGGTAGAGGCCTGCGGTGGTGCTAAGGACCAGGCGGGTGTGGAGGCTTGGGCGCTGCTTGGTCCCCGCCCGACGGGCACGCAAGACGTGAACAAGGTTGTGCAGGACGGGGTAGCCAAGCCCCCCCACCACGATCAGTGGCAGGAAGACCGCGTGTGTCAGCAGCGCGTGGCGGTAAGCCAACATGCTCTGGCCGGTGAGATCGAAGCCGGCGTTGCTAAAGGCGCTGACCGCGTGGAACAGGCTCATGCCTGCGCGTTGCGAAACGCTGAGAGCGCCCCCGGCGGGGTCTTGCCAGACCGGGTAGAGCAGGGCTGCGCCGATGAGTTCGATGGCGAGTGTGCTGAGGATGATCAAAACGATGAGGCGTTTGGTGTTGATTGCGGGCGGCGCGTCGGGAGGGTCGTTTGAGTTGGGTTGGATGTTTGATGCGAGGCGTTGGCCGATGCGGAAGGTGAAGAGGGAGCCGAGGGTGATGATGGACAGGGCGCCGAGTTGGATGAGTAAGGCGATGACGGCCTGGCCGAAGGGTGT
>CBDUNP010000520.1:0-2131 GCA_965368605.1 uncultured bacterium
ACGGCGCGGGGCTGGTGCTCGGGACGATCGACGAAGACCCCGAAGAAGCGATGGCGCGAACCGCCGACCGCAAGCTGTCGATCGCGCAGCGCATGTACAAGCTGGCAACCGAAACACATGGGCTGGCACCGGGCGACCTGATGTTCGACCCGCTGGTCCTGCCGATCTCTACCGGCATGGACAAGGATCGCCGCAGCGCGCTGGAAACAATTGAAGGCACACGCCGGATCGCAGAGGCTTTCCCCGAATGCCAGATCACCTGCGGGTTAAGCAACGTCAGCTTCGGGCTCAAGCCGGCGGCACGGCAGGTATTGAACAGCGTGTTCCTGCACGAGCTGGTCGAGGCCGGGCTGACCAGCGCGATCCTGCATGTCAGCAAGATCCTGCCCAAGTCACGGATTGAGGACGCACAGTGGGACGCCGCGGTTGAGTTGATCTATAACAGGCCGGCCGCCGAGGCGGTGACGCTGGCGGATGGCTCGAAGACCACAGACCCGCTGCAGATCTTCATCGACCTGTTCCCCGACGGGGCCGAGGCGAAGTCCACTAAACAAGACATCACGGACCTCCCCCTAGAAGAGCGTCTGCAGAAGCACATCATCGACGGTGAAAAGAAAGCGCTCTCTGATACGCTGGACGAGGCGCTTAAGAAGTACGCGCCGCTGGAGATCGTCAACGACCACCTGCTGGCGGGGATGAAGGTGGTCGGTGATTTATTCGGCTCCGGGCAGATGCAGTTGCCGTTCGTGCTTCAATCTGCTGAGGTGATGAAGATGGCGGTCGCTCATCTCGAGCCTCACATGGAGAAGGCTGAGGGCGAAACCAAGGGCACGATCGTGCTGGCGACCGTCAAGGGCGATGTCCATGACATCGGCAAGAACCTTGTAGATATCATCCTCACCAACAACGGCTACACCGTCCACAACCTGGGCATCAAACAGCCCATCAGCAACATCGTTGATAAGTGGAAAGAGACCAAGGCCGACGCGATCGGTCTGTCCGGGCTGCTGGTCAAGTCGGTGATGGTCATGGAGGACTACCTGGGCGAGCTCAACGAGCAAGCCATCGACATCCCGATGCTCCTGGGCGGTGCCGCGCTAAGCAAGCACTACTGCGACAGCCACCTGCGCGAGGTTTATAACGGGCAGGTCTACCACGGCAAAGACGCCTTCGAGGGCCTGCGCATCATGGACTGCCTGAAGTCCGGCAAGGCCGACGACCTGAACGCCGAGATCGAGGCGAGGCTATCCAAACGCGCCGCCAGCGAGGAAAAAGCCCGCGCCGCTAAAGAGAAGTCGCAAGCCGCCCAGGCGGAAGGCGATTCGTCGGCTGTCGGCACGCTGGTACGCCCCACCGTCGCCCCGGCCCCGAGCTTCCCGGCCGCGCCGTTCTTCGGCAGCCGGGTCGTCGAAGAGATCAATCTGGACCAGGTGTATCCGTTTATCAATAAGGTCGCGCTGTTCCGCGGGCAGTGGCAGCTCAAGAAGGGCCGAAAGACGGATGCCGAGTATCAGCAGCAGCTTGAAGACGAGATCGAGCCGATGTTCGAGAAGCTCAAGGCCCAGATGAAGGCCGACGGGATCCTCGAGCCGAAGGTTGTTTACGGGTATTACCCCTGCAACAGCGACGGCGATGATCTGGTCGTCTACGACGCGGAAGACCACGGCAAAGAGGTCGAGCGTTTCAGCTTCCCCCGACAGAACGGCCGAAAGCACCTGTGCATCAGCGACTTCTTCCGTCCGGTGGATTCCGGCGAGAAGGACGTGCTCGGGCTGTCCTGCGTCACGGTCGGGCCCAAGGCCAGTGAGGTGACCGCCAAGTTGTTCGCTGACAACAACTACGCCGACTACCTCTACACCCACGGCCTGAGCGTCGAGACAGCCGAGGCCCTCGCCGAGCTCTGGCACAAACGGATGCGGCAGGAACTGGGCATCGACACCGACGACGCGCCAAACGTCCGCGACCTGTTCACGCAGAAATACCGCGGCTCCCGGTACAGCTTCGGCTACCCCGCCTGCCCGGAGATGTCCGATCAGGACAAGCTCTTCCGCCTGCTGGACCCGTCACGGATCGGCTGCAAGCTCACCGAAAACTGGCAGATCGACCCCGAGCAATCCACCAGCGCGATCAT
>CBDUNP010000521.1:0-2127 GCA_965368605.1 uncultured bacterium
AAAACGCGTCCGCATGGTCAACCAGGCCATCGAAGAATTGTGTTACCAGCCACGGCCGGCGTTTCGTCGTCGGGGCCGAAAGGTCGAAGACAAGGGGGCCGGTGACGTGACAGGGGCACGAAATATCGCGGTCGTCATCCTGGATGGCCTGTATGACCACACCCCCGGGCTCCTGGTCAGCCACCTGCGCGGCATCGAACGGGGCGCGGCGGCGCATGGGTTGAACGTCGTGGTGTCTCGCCCCGACAAAGATCAGCTCCCCAATTCAGTCAATGACGTCAACGCGGTGGGCCTGATCCTGATGGGCTGCCAGGCGCCCCCGCAGATGCTTCGGGAGATCGAGGACACGCCTTCGATCTGGTTCGGATCGCATCACAGCCCCACGGGCGACACCGTGATCTCCGGTAATTACCAGGTCGGTCAATTGGCCGCAAAATACCTGCTGGACCGTGGGCACAAGCGGATGGCATTCCTCAGCGCGATGTCGCATTACCCCGCCTACCCGGCTCGGGCCGAGACGTTCAGCTTTGTGGCGACGCGCGGCGGTGCGCATGTCGAAACCCTGCTCGATGAACAGCCAACGCATGTCGTCGGCGACTCCGCCGAGATGGGCACGATCGCCAACGTGCTAGACGGGCTTGTCGAGAAACTGCTGTCGATCAAGCCCCGGCTGACGGGTGTTTTTGTCCCCAACGACATGATGACCGCGATGATTTATCCCGCGCTGCACAGGCGTGGTGTTATCGTCGGCAAAGATATTGACATTATCTCATGCAACAACGAGGTGTCCTATTTAATCGGTTTGTATCCACGCCCGGCGACGATCGATATCGGGGCCGAGGTGATGGGGCGTCAGAGCATTGAGCAGCTGGTCATGCGGATGAACCAGTCGCAGGACGAAGACAGCCGGGATGTGCAGGTCGCGGTTGAGCCTTGTGTTATCGAGTCTGAGGTGGCCTGGTCGGTCTAGATTCGCCGAGAGTCTTTCTTGGTGGATAGAGATTGGGGTGTGCCTCGGAGCTGTGTTTATCAGGTCCGTTTCTTCGAAAATCTCAATCACTTGGATGGACTATTGAATACGATACGATTGGCTTTATTGGCACGAGGGGGCTCACCTTTCGTTACTCTCCTCTGCGTTATCGTCTGGATTGCTTCGGCCCAGGCGCTCGCTGAGACACCAAACTACGGCGTCTGGAGTTCGATGGCGCACAACGGGCGTGTCCGCGCGCAGGCCCGGACCGCCGAGGGCGAGTTCGTTGCGGCCAACGCAGCATACGATCTTCAAACCGATGGCACGTTCTACATCGGCGGCGGTGACTGGGATCACAAGGCCGGCCAGGTCCGTTCGTTTGTCGTCGATGAATCCGGGAAGATGAGCCTGGCCACCGAATCAGGTGCCGGTGCCCGCGCGCATGGCCACCTCTCGACATTCATCGGGATGGGGGCCGGCTACAACGCGCCGGAACCCAAGTCGCCTTTCAACGGTCAGGTCGCTGAGGTCATTGTTTTTAACCGTGTCCTGAAAGCCGACGAGCGACGAGGTGTGATTGATTATCTGCTTCAGCGTCATTTCCGGGGTGACGCTGTCGAGATACCGATCCAAGGCGAGGTGCTCCGCCTCGACTCGTCGAGCTTTCAGTTTGATGGCGGACAGCTCGTCGGCTGGCAGGACACCTCCAGCTTGGGGAACCACGCGATGGTGCGAGCAACCGCGCCGAAGGTGGTCCAGGGCGCGACACCCGCCGGCGGACCGGCGGTTGTATTTGACGGCAGCGGCTACCTTGAGATCGGGCCGAATCCCGACGCATTCGACGGCGATGGGCGCACCTGGTTCTTCGTCTTCAGCCCGCACAAACTCTCCAACGGGCGGATTATCAACAGCGCATATCGCAGCATCCAGCCGCCGGTCGATGGGGGCGCGCCTCCACAGGCACTCACCCGCATGCGCTACAACAACCCCGGGCTGATCGTCGATATGGGCGTCGGCCTCTGGGCGAACCCGCTGCCGATGGACATGGATGGTGACGGTGAGCTTGACATGGTCGTTGCCTCGATGGGCGTCCCCGAGCGTGGGGTCTACCGCTTTGCACGCTCGGAACAGGGCGACGGCAAGGTGTTCAAGCCGGG
>CBDUNP010000522.1:0-2124 GCA_965368605.1 uncultured bacterium
TACTTGCGGGACGAGTCCACCAGAAACGCGCCATCCAGTGCGGTACGCCCGATCAGCATCCGGCAGAGCATGCCCTGTCGGCAGACCAGGCTCAGCTCGATCTTGCGCTCGACCCCGCCCAGGATGATCCGCGTCTTCACGACCGGGCGTTGCTGGAGGTCGCCGCTGCTGGGCTTGACCGATGACTCACGCACGACACGCTCGGCGTCGATCCATACGGTCTTTCGGCTTGGCCTCTCACGGACCACCACCTCAAACCGGATGTGCCCGTTGTCCTGCTCCTCGATCTGGGCGACGTGGATCGCGCTGGTGCGTGCCCCGGTGTCGATCTTGGCGCGGACCCGCTTGATGCCCCAGTCCGGCAGGGCGACCTGCTCGCGCCAGCCGATGGTGATTTTTTCGTTTCCTGATCCAGACATCATGCCCTCGATCCAAGGCCGACCCAACCGAGTGTATACCTGTACAAGCTATAATCATAGGGCATCATGGGTCGGCTGGACAGGGGTTGGTAAATAGGTTCTTTCCTGTACCCAACGCCGCTTGTTCAATGTGGCTGGTGGGCTAAGGAACCATAGGAAACATGCAGCAGCTCGACAGAAGAAAACTCAGAGCCGCAATAACACCATTAACCAGAGAGAAGAACGCCCACCGGTGGAGCCGAAGGCCTTGCAATTCTTCCACCTCCCCCCTCGCGTGACGACGCCAGTTATTCATCATGTCGATGTGGGCTAGAGTTCGTCCGTGCCAGATCGAAAAAACTACAAGGGCGATCAGTTCGATCATGAAGCCGTAGAAAATATAGACGTTTGAGTCATCGGTACGATCCAACAACAATATCGTCAGAATGACAAAAACCACGCTCGCAACGATCCCGGCCGCGACAGGTGCCATGTAAGCCTGATCCGACATCGTCATGTTCGGCGGCAGCGTCGCCATAACCCGACGTATTTCCAACAGATCGAACGCGGCCCCGCATTCCGGACAATGCCCCCGGCTTTTTTCTTTTGTACACAGGGATTGAAGGTTGTAACCACAACGAAGACAGACGACCGTCTCGGGGCAGATCGCCGGGATGGGTGCGGTCGCCGGATTGGGTGGCCCCTCGGTCATACGGTTAGGATACCCCACCGCCCCATTGCCCGCCGGGGCCGGGTGGATTATAAAGGGGGGCTCGAAATTGCCTATTTAAGCGGAGTATCCAGCTATGTCATTAAAGATCGCGGTCATCGGTGGCGACGGGGTCGGGCCTGAGGTGGTCAAAGAAGCCTTACGCGTCGTCGAGTCGATCGCCAAGCCCCAGGGCCTTGACTACACCACGACCGACCTGCCCTACGGCGGGGAACACTACCTCAAGACCGGCGAGGTCATCACCGACGCACAGGTCGAGGAACTCAAGGCCTACGACGCGATCATGCTCGGCGCGGTCGGCACGCCGGACGTGAAGCCGGGCGTGCTTGAAAAAGGGTTGCTCTTAAAGCTCCGCTTCGACCTGGATCAGTACATCAACCTCCGCCCGGTCAAGCTGTACCCCGGCGTCGAGACGCCTTTGAAAGACAAGGGGCCTGACGACATCGACTTCGTCTGCGTCCGCGAGAACACCGAAGACCTCTACTGCGGCAACGGCGGGATCGCCCGCAAGGGCACGGCCCAGGAGATCAGCACGCAGGAGATGATCGCGACACGCTTCGGAGCCGAACGCTGCGTGCGCTACGCCTTTGACATCGCACGCACGCGCAAGGCCAACGGGTACCCCGGCCAGCTCACGCTCGTCCACAAGACCAACGTCCTGACCCACTGCGGCGACACCTGGTTCCGCACGTTCAACGAGGTCGGCGAGGCGGACTACCCCGACATCGAGCGGGTCTACCACCACGTCGACGCCTGCTGCATGTACATGGCGACCAAGCCCGAGATGTACGACACCATCGTCGTGCCCAACATGTTCGGCGACATCATCACCGACCTGGGCGCCGCAATCGCTGGCGGCATGGGCGTTGCCGCATCGGGCAACCTCAACCCCGACGGCACCGCCCCGAGCATGTTCGAGCCGGTCCACGGCAGCGCCCCGGACATCGCCGGGCAAAACAAAGCCAACCCCATCGCCGCCATCGACTCCATCGGCCT
>CBDUNP010000523.1:0-2112 GCA_965368605.1 uncultured bacterium
CATGGTTCAGATCAATCTGGCGCAGCGTGACCGAGGCGGTATAGGTCCAGACCTCGCCCACATCCAATTCACCGTCGCTGTCCAGATCGCTGGCAGGGTCCAGCGCAAAGGGCGCATCCAACGCAGTGACCGCACCCAGAAGCGACTGCATCTGGTCCACGACATTCACATTGCGCAGCGTGACGTTGCCGGTGTTCGCCACCGACAGGCTGTAATCCACCAGCCCGCCAACCACCGACTGCCCGCCCAGAACGACCTTCGTCGCCTCTAGCGCGGGGTTGCGTGCCGGACCGGGGGTCGTCAGTTCGACCATGTCAGTTACCGGGGTGTTGAACGGATCGGTCGCAGTGGTCGAGGCGTTGTTCACAACCTCGCCTGCATCGACCATGTCTTGTGTGACGGTCACATCAAAGCTGCACCCGCCCGTCGTCACGCCCGGCGCAATCGAAGCGATCGTGCAAATCTGGCCACCGCCCATCGGGTCGGTCACTTCGACATTGGACAGGGTCACATTGCCGGTGTTGGTGACTGACAGTTGATAGGTCAGCGTGCTGCCAGCCGCACCAAAGGGCGAGGGCGAGGCGACCTTGGTCAGCTCTATCGCCGGGGCGGCGGCGGGCATCGGGATGTCCAGCGTCGCAAAGGTGGTCACTGGCGCCCCTTGCGGGTTCTGCGCCGTGACATCAGCGCGGTTCGACAGGGTGCCGCTGTCCACATTGGGTTGCGTGACCGTATAGGTGCCGGTGCATTGCAGCGTGTCACCACGCACAAGTGACGGCGTTTCGCAGGTGAACCCGGGCAGAAGCGGGTCGGTGATCGACACGTTCGACAGGGTCTGGTTGCCCGTGTTTTCCGCCGTCAGCGTATAGGTCAGCACCTGACCGACTGTCGTGACGGGCAAGGTCGCAGCCGTTTTGGACAGAGTCAGGTCAGGCATCAGGTCGCCATCCACCGTCACAGTGTCCGGTGGGCTGACAACCGGTGTGCCGCCAGGGCCATAGGTCGTTTCGGCGTAGGCCTCGTTGAAGACGAAACCACGATCCAGATCGGGCTGCGTCACAACGTAGTCACCGGTGCAGATCGCCTCTTCCCCGACTTGGAAATCAGGGTCGGTGGGCGGGTTTGGCGTCCAGCAGGTGATGTCGCCCAGAATGCTGTCGCGCACAATGATCGGTTCGATCAGGGTCCGGGTGCCGCTGTTGGTCACGACGAACTGATAGCCGATCACATCACCAACCTCTGAGAAGTCGGAACCTGCAACCAGTTGCTTGTCGATCGACAAGGCGGCGACGCCCTGGTCGGGAATGCTTTCAGACGTCAGGGGCGAGGTCGTGGTCGACGAACTGCCCGTCGCAAGGTTGGTCACCACACCCAGGAATACATCGGTCGAGGTGATGAGATAGGTCGCGGTGCAGACCAGATCATCCCCCGGCGCAAGCTCGTTCCCCGCAGGGACAGGACAGGTGATGTTGGCGGGGGCAATCAGGTTGTCGCTGATGCTGAACGGCCCAACCTGCGTCGTGTTGCCCGTGTTGGTCAGGGTATAGGTATAGCTCGCCGTGGCGCCGACAAAGAAGGCAGGACCAGCGATCGGATCAGCCACTTTCAAAAGGGTCAGCGCATCGGTCTGGCTGGCAGGCACCGTCACGCTGTCAGGTGCCGACGTCGTCGCCCCGCTGGAGGCGGTCGCCGTGTTGGTCACCGACCCGTTGTCGATATCGTCCTGCGTGACCGTGTAAGACCCGGCACAATTCAGCGTCGCAGTGGGCAGCAAGCCGCCGGCTGGCAGCGGATCACAGGTGACACTGCCCCCCGCCCCGTCGATCAAATCATCCGCGATGGTGATCGGGTCGGTCAGGGTGACATTGCCATCATTGGTGACCACGAAGTCATAGTTGATCAGCTGGCCGACCGTGTCATAGGGGTTGGACGATCCCGCGCCAACCGTCTTGACCATCGACAGCGCCGGGGTTTGCGTGATCAAAACCTCGGTCGGGTCATCGGTGGTGTTGCCGTCCCCATCGTCACCATCATCGGTCACATCAGTGATCGGCACACCACTGGACGGGGTGCCGGTGACGGTCGCGCTGTTGCGCACGCCGCCGCCGTCAA
>CBDUNP010000524.1:0-2109 GCA_965368605.1 uncultured bacterium
CATGTACGCCGACTACGTCCGCATGTGGTACGGCCACGTCCTGCAGGTCCGCGAAAACCAGGACCCGACAGGCCTGGACATGACAAACGTGAATGACTACCGCGACATCGACCTGGGCGCCACCGACGCGGGCAACCCCAACGTCCTCGCTCAGGACTGGGTCCTCGGCAGGCACGCACTGTTCCTGACCGACGCCGCACCTGTCGATGTGCCGGGAGGCGACCCGTGGGCTATCCCTTACGCGCCTTATGTTGACACTAGTATTCTTCGGATATCCGCGTTTGCCGGTATTGGTTCTTCAATACCCAACCCTCCACCCAATTCTCCCCGATTAGCTAATGGCATAGTCGATGTGGCAGACATGACACTCGATGAGTTAATTAACGGCCCACCACCCGGTACTGACCCAAGTGCGCTAAACAACATAAATATTCTTGGCTATCAGGGACAAGTGTTGACTTCAATGTTTACATTGACCCCCTTACTCAGCTCCGCACAGCCGGTCGGTTTTACAGGCGAGATGAGAGCCTGGGATAATTCCCCGACCCATACCTATTTCATGGGCGGCGTCAGTGACTTCATCGTCGAGTTTGCCGGCGACCTGGCGATCAACCATTTTACGGGGCCAATCAGCCCGACCCAAGCCGGCCAGGACGGCGAGCTGGACCGCGACGGTCAGGGCCGGATCAAGTGGTACACCGCGCTGAACCCAAATAACCCCGGGCTTGCCGGTTACAACAACGAGAAACCTGTAACTTACCAGGCTCCCGCTCCAAACTTATACCCCCCCAACGCTCAAACCGCCGCAACGGCTATGGCCCGCGCCGATTCAGCGTTTGTCTGGCAGCACGATACCTCGAATGGTTTTGTGTCCTGGCCCTGGATGATCCGCATCCGTTACCGGCTGCACGATCGGCGGGGCGACTTTGCCGGGCGTGAGGTCACTATCTCCCCCGGCAACACCGAACTGGAAGCCGGGCAGTGGTACGAGACGATCATCCCTGTGAATTATCAGGGCCTGTAGTAAACCCGCCACGCACTGACACGCCGTAACCCCACGCGAGGAGGCGAACGATGAACCCCATGACACAGCCCACCACCGACCCACGCTGTCAGCCCGCCAACGCCCGGCCCGGGCACCGCCGCGAGCAGGGCTCGCTGCTGATCCTCTGCGTCACCGTGCTGGTCATCATCGCGCTGATCGGGATCGCGTTCCTGCAGCGCGTGCGCATGGACCAGTTCGCCACCGCACGCCACGAGCAGACCTACGTCAACATCGTCATCAACGGCATCCTCGACGAAATCAGCAACCAGATGCAGAACGATGTCGAGCAGAACATCTCCGACAACAACCTGCTCTACGACTACCCCTGGACCAAGGAAGTCCGGGAGAACAACGCGACCCTGATCAACGGCAACGTGATTACGGTCAACGGGGCCGGCACAAGCACCGGCCCGGGCACCTACGACGCGACCCACGAAGACGACCGCTGGCTGGCGTCGTCCGTGCCGGTCTGGAACGCCAACGACAGCGAGTACCGCTGGCTGCACCTGACCAACCTCACCGGGATCTGGCTTGATCTGCCCGCCCCCGATGCCGACCCCAATACCTATCAGGTCGTTGAGCACCCGATCGACGGCTCCGCCGGCAACATTAACGAGTCCGACACCGACCTGGCCCTGACCAACAGCGCCACGGACGGGCTCTACCACCGGCCCTCCAGCGGCAACTACGAGTCACGCGGCGCCGACGCCGACGGCGACGGCATCCTCGACAGCGCCTGGCAGTGGGCCCCCACCGGTGTCAGGCAGGTCGGCGGACGCACCTACGTCATGTCCATGCGCATCGTCGACCTCAGCTCCATGCTCAACGTCAACACCGCGACCAGCCTCACCATCGACGGCACCGACGGGACGCCCTGGGTCGCTCGCGGCCACAACCCGGCCTGGGTCGACCTCAGCCGACTCATGAGCCGCATGCCCAACAGCTATATCTCCACCGCCGACTGGCGCAAGGAGCTGACGGAGCTGGTGAAGCTGCGTCTAAGCTTCACGACCATGGACCTGACCGAGTTCAACCTCTCGGGCGCGCAGCTCTTCGACACCACA
>CBDUNP010000525.1:0-2091 GCA_965368605.1 uncultured bacterium
AACGGTGCGCTAAGGATACGCATCGTAGCCGCAGCACTCGCGCCTGGGTAGCGGGCCACTACAATATGAAAGTATATTCGGCAGGGATCAGTTGACGACCCGCTTCCACGTGCCCGGCTGGATGGTCCCATCACCGTTCAGGGTGACCCCAAGCATATACCGTGCATCGCCGACTTTGCCGACACCGGTCAGAACAACCGGGTCCGTGTTGTTGTTGATCAGGTTGCCGTCCACCGGGTCCACGGCAACCAGCGTAAACGTCCCGCTACTCAGTGGCACATCCGTGAGCGTCCCCGCGGCAAAGAACGTGCGCCACGTCAGCGGATTGTTCTTGGCTTCCCAAAGCCCGCGGTCGATCGCTGTCCTGGCGAGTTCGCACGCCTGCGAGCTATCTGACACGATATTAGCCTCACGCCGCTGCACCCGCACGGCCATCAACGACGACACCCCGATCGCCGCAACGAGCAGCGACGCGCCCAGCACGAGGACATAGACCGAGCCGCGGCTGCGCGGGTCGATCGGTTCCGGGTTGGTTCGTGTCGGTTTCATAAGCCTTGCCCTGTGCATCGTGATGACCGGGTATTAGTCGGGTCGCTCCAAGTTGGCGGCCCACTCGATCGAACGCTGCATGAGTGTCTTACCACTTGGTTTGAGGATGTTGATGTCGATACCCGCGTTGCCCCAGGGCAGCTTGACCCGCCGGCCCGGGGAACCGACGCTATCGTGTCGCGTCGCCCCAGTTTCCAACACGGCCAGCCCCTCGTTCAGGCCGACCAGCGCTAACACATCCATCCCGGGCGATTCGTTGCCGTTGAGCGTGGTCATGTTCCCGTTCGTTGTGAAAATCGAAAGCAAACCGATCGAGAAGGGCGTGGTGATGTAGTGGCTGGCATTCAGGACTACGATCGCGGTGCTGTTCCCCCCCTTGCTGTTGGCGCTGAAGCCCAGGATCGGCAGGAACGATTTCGACTCGCTGACGACGCCCTTGGTGGTCTTCTCCATCACGCCGCCCTTATCTACAGTGATATGCGCGGGGATATAGGCCACGTCGTTGAGTTCCATGGCGTCTTCAATATCCTGTTTATCCGCGAGGTTGTTGATCAGCGTGACCACGCAGCCTAACGATTCCAGCAGCGCCTTGCGGTCGATCTCCGGCTGGGTCAGCAGGGAGGTGTCCACCACCACCATCAGGACCTTCGGCGGGATGATCGGCGGCTCGTCGGTGTCCGGCCAGGCGTTGGTGCGCAGCGCCGTCATGGTCGTGACGACCCGCCCCTGGTAAAGCACCTCGACCTTGATCCGCTTGATCCCGCTGGGCAACAGCGCGTTGTTGGCGGGGATCAGGGGGTCGGCCCAGTTGACGGTGACCTTGCGGGCCCAGCCGGTCAGCCCCGGCAGGGCTGAGCCGTCCTTGGCCTCCGGCGGGCTGGAGCTGTGGCCGTCGTAGTCGTCGACATCGTCCCAATCCGCCCGGTCCCCGCCGGACTCGCCGGACTCACGCCCGAAGTCCACCGAATCGTCCGGCTCCTCGTAGAGCTGGTTGAGGATCTCGGCCATCAGGTCCTCGGCCAGCGGCGGGCCGATCACCTGCTCGGCGTTTCTCATCTGCGACAGCTTCGACGCACCCACGGTATTCAACGCCGCGACCAGCATCAGCCCGACGATCAGGATCGACATCACCGATTCGATCAGCGTGAAGCCTCCGGCCGAGACAAGGCCGCTCCCCCCTACGCAGGTTGATGGTACGCGTCGGGTCATGGCATCTCCGGCCGGTTCAGCATCGTGGTGGTGGTCCGGACCCGCGACGCGTCGGTCTGCCCGGCGTTGAGCACCGCCGTCACCGTGCGCAGCAAGCCCACGGGCGTTTGCCCGCCTGGCGTGAGGAACGTGCCGTACACGTAAAACGACATCGAACTGCTGGCATCCAGGCTCCAAGTGGACCCGCCGTTGCTGGAGGTCAGCAGGCCCGACCCGCCACCGATGTCGTATTGAACCGCGCCCGCGTTGTCGCTGCCGACCCACTTCACGACGAGGCACAGGCCCTGGCTTGGGCTCAGGCCAGTGACGCTGTTGAACGTGATGTTCTGCCAG
>CBDUNP010000526.1:0-2084 GCA_965368605.1 uncultured bacterium
AGGCCATCCAATGCGCCTTGGATATCCGTATAGAGTTCCCCCCGCCAACCACCCACCTCCACCGACACCGGCAGAACGTGACGACGCATATCCACCGGTGCAATTGCAACACGCACATTCTCAACCCCCGTTTCAGCAAGCAGCACAAACAATTCTTCTGCTACGTCATCCCCCATCGCCAGGCACCCGACGGACGCCGACCCGCCGTGGATAAATATGTCGCCACCAAGATTCGTGCGCCCATCCACCTCCGCCATCTCACGATCAAACGCATTGGGATAGTCGACTTTGATCGACAGGTGAAACCGGCTGTTCGGGTTCAACCCCGCGACCCGGTAAATGCCTTCCGGCACCTGCCGGTCTCCCTCCGCAAGCTTTGGCCCAAGTTCACCGCTCGCACCGAGGATCGGATAACTCACAATGTGCCGTAGCGTCGATACCGAGTCCCCCGCATAAACCTCAAGCAAACGCTCCTGTTTAAATCCGACCAACGTCACCACGGCAGGGGGATATGAAACGCCCGCCTTATCAAAGGCTGGCAATAACCGGTTCCGAGCACCATCCCCGTATTGTTCGATCCGTTGCTCAACCGTGTACCGCCCAAGCAATTTCAGCTTGACCGGATGAAATAACCGCCCGATCGGTGGCACCGCTAGCAGGCCGGCACACACGCACAACAACACCGCGACTACTGCGACCAGCCGCCACCGCATACCGGCCTTAGATTGAGACGTTGTCATACCGTTTCTCAGGAGAATGCCAGACACCCCCTCGTCGCCCACGTACCCTAATCACCTGCGCCCAAAGATAAATAATCTTTAAGATGAGTATAGATCGCCGCAGAATCGAGCGTACACTGTTGAGCTTTATTTACTTCGACCACAGATGATTGTTGGCTGCAAACAACAAGGAGCGACTTGATGCGTACCTACCAAATCACCGGCCCCACCGGCCCCGACGCGTTGACGCTGGCGGATGTTTCCGAGCCCGCGGTCGGGCCGTTTGATGTGCTTGTTGAGATGAAGGCCTGGTCGCTGAACTACCGGGACCTGGCGATGCCGCACGGGGGATACGTCGGCAACGACAAGGTAAAGACCGATCCGCCGCTGGTCCCGCTTTCGGATGGTGCCGGCGAGGTGGTCGCGGTCGGGGACGCGGTGACGCGGTTCAAGGTCGGCGACCGGGTGGCGGGCATCTTCTTCCAACGCTGGCTCGGCGGCGAACTGACCGGCGAGCAGATCGGTTCGGCGTTGGGCGGGGCGATCGATGGCGTGCTGGCGGAGCGGGTCGCCCTTCATGAAAACGGATGCGTCACGATCCCCGAGGGGTTCAGCTACGAACAGGCCGCCACGCTCCCATGCGCCGCGGTCACCGCCTGGCAGGCGCTGACCCTGGGCAACCTCAAGGCAGGACAGACCGTGCTCGCGCTGGGCACCGGCGGGGTCTCGATCTTCGCGTTGCAGTTCGCCAAGGCTTTCGGCGCACGGGTCATCATCACCTCCAGCAGCGACGAAAAACTCGAGCAGGCCAAACAACTCGGGGCCGACGAGACCATCAACTACAGGCAGCACCCCGAATGGCAGAAGCGCGTCCTGGAGATGACCGACGGCGTCGGCGTCGATAACGTCATCGAGGTGGGCGGCGCGGGGACGCTGGAACGCTCCTTCGCCTCGGCCAGGGTCAGCGGACGGGTCAGCCTGATCGGCGTCCTCACCGGCCAGCCCGAGACCAACCCCTCGCCCATGATGGCGCTGTTCAAACGCCTGACCCTGCAAGGCATCTACGTCGGCAGCCGGGACATGTTCGAGGTTATGAATCGTGCGATCGAACAGAACCACATCGAGCCCATCATCGACCGCACCTTCAGTTTTGACCAGGCACGCGCCGCCTACGAATACCTCCAGAGCGGGGCCCACTTCGGCAAGATCACGATCAAGCGATAAATGTAGTTTGAGGTACCCGGATGGGGCCGTTTTCTTGCCCGAAAGATCGTCAGGCGATGCTGATGAGAGATGGGTACGGATGAGGCAATCGGGGCGGCCAGATTCGAACTGACGACTTCCTGCTCCCAAAGCAGGCGCTCT
>CBDUNP010000527.1:0-2077 GCA_965368605.1 uncultured bacterium
CCCTCGGGGGTGATCTTGTTGTCGACCCAGCCGTTGCCCTCGGGGATGAGGTTCGGCTCGTTGCCGAGGATCCAGACGTTGGCGTGCGCGCCCAGCGAGCCGATCACGTCGCTGATGATGGTGTTGTGCCAGTTGGCGCTATCGGGGTTGGTCGGTGAGGGGACGGTCTGGCCCCAGGTGTAATCGATCCGGGTGATCATTGACACGTCGCGGTTGCTGACCAGTTCCGAGTACAGCGGGGCGAAGTGTGGGGCCTGCCACCAGGGGTCGGAGTGTGTCAGGATGGTTTCTGCGGACCATCCGCCGTTAGGCCCGTCGCCGATCTGGCCGGGCCCGCCGTAGTCCCACCAGTGGACGCCCATGAGTTTTTCGCCGTTGGCGTCGGCGGTGTCCGGGCTCATGAATAGAGCCGCGGCGGCCAGGCAGGCACAGGTGCAGGGGGCGGATATGTGGGGCATATGACATGCTCGCCGGGGCTGACGGTCGGTATTTTGCCGTCTCTTGGGCTGAATGACAAAAAGGGCTCGCCAACCAGTCATACTCTTGATACACTGGTGTCGCTAGTGTAACAATTGTATTTGTGTGCTTCAAGAGTTTCGATGACCGAGTTTGGTTTTAGAGCGGAAATAATGTCTCAACCAACTGGCAATACCGGCTTTACTGAGATGTCTGAGGGTGATGCTCCCGGCCCATACACTGGGATCGTCTACCTGGATCTGACGTACCTGAACCAATACGATTTGAGCGATCCCGGGGCCGCCCGTGAGGCTTGGGACACCCTCCACGTGGTTTCGACCATTCAGGGGATCGTCAACCGCGGCGGGGCCAACCTCTATATAAGGCTCATGGAAGAGCCGGACGATTTCTGGTGGAACTACCTCCAGAACGACCACCCCTGGCTGGCCAACCGAGAGGTGGTCCGGATCGACTCGCTGGCGTGCCTGCTGGAGCGGTTTGCCGATGCGCTCACGGGTGTGGTGGTCTATCGGGAAGAGCCTTGGGTCGCTTCCAATCTTGCGAGTACGATCGCCGGCGTCGAGGACCGGGTCGCCTTGCGCTATGACGAAACGCCCGGCTCGATCTGCCAGCGTGTCCTCACATGCGGCCACGCCTTTGCCAATGATCAGGTCAGGCTTTTTAGTGACGGCGGCACCCCCATCTGGCGCACCGAAGCGCCGGAAGGCGAACCGTTAAGCGGTAGCGACAAGCGCGATGCGTATCTTTGGCTCAAACGCCGGTGCCTGGATACCGGGCAGGTCTCCCGCGAGTACATGGGCTATTACATCGACGCCTTCTGGCTGACGGACCCCGCCAAGAGCGAGTTGTCGAATTGCACGCTGACGAATCACGATTTTTATGTGTCGCACCGCGCGTTCTTCATGGACCTGCATGTCTGGGAAGAAGAGTCGCCGGTGGACGAGCCGGGTCAGGCGGCGGGCACGGACCTGAAGACGTTGCGTGAGTTGCTTCGCGCGATGCACGATCATGCCGGGGGTGAGATTATCCAGATCGGCGGGTTTACACCCTGGGCTTGGAAGTACAGCAGCGAACCCGGCGCGGGCTCGACACACGGGGGGGTGGATACCGAATGGAAACTCGTCAAGGAAGTCTCGTCTTACAATGCGCTGATTGATGCGGATGCGTTGTCCCTGGCGGGGATGACCAACGCGTCGTTTTACCAGCACTTCCCCCTGAAAAAACACTACCCGCAGAACCCAAGGCCTAAGGCCGACGACTTCCAGCAGGCGGGTCTGATCGACGCGGATGGCAAAGTCGCGCCCAAGTCGTATGTGCTTCTATACATGGGTGATTACGACTCGGCGACCTGGTTGAATCAGGTGGTGCCGAACCTGTGGGCGGACCCGAAGCGTGGCACGATTCATTGCGCCTGGGCGTTTAACCCCAACCTCGATCGGCGTGCCCCGCATGTGATGGACTACGTCCGCACGCATCAATCGTCCACCGACTGGTTTATCTCCGGCGACAACGGTGCGGGGTATCTGAACCCCTCGATGCTGACCGCGCCACGCCCCGACCCGGAGGTGCCCGATGGTTGGGAGCGATGGATTAACCACTG
>CBDUNP010000528.1:0-2074 GCA_965368605.1 uncultured bacterium
GCGTTCCAATTACCCAGCACGGTCGCCAGGTCATCGATGCCCACAAACCCGTCGCCCGATGGGTCCGCCAAGGGGTCGCCCGGCGGGACATTCTGATTCCAGTTCGAAAGCACCAGATTCAGGTCATCCAGCCCCACGAAACCATCCCCATCCAGATCGCCCACCAACGTGGGCAACAAAATCGTGAGCGTCGCCTGGCTGTTGATGAAGGCACTAAGGTTGAAGCTGAATGTCGAGCCATCCAGAAGCGTCCCGCTGAGCGTGCCCACCCTGTCAGTCCAGAGCATGGGGTCGCCGGGCGTGAGCCCATCGGTCAGGTCGATCAACTCACCCGGATTCAAGGGATCGGTCACGAAAAAAGACTGCCCCACCAGATTGACTTCACTGTTAGCAAAGGCGCGGAAGGAAGACGGGATCATTCCCCCGCTGATATTGATCGTGCTATCCGCGAAAGCGGCCAGGTTATTGCCAAGCGTGCCCCCGCTGATATTGACGGTGCTGCCCGCCAGCGCGGCGAAGACATCCCCGACCGATCCGCCTCTGATGTTGACCGTGCTGCCCGCCAGCGCCCGCCCCTGTATGCCGATCGAACCGCTGAGCAACTCTACAACGCTGCCATCGTACGCCTTAAAATTGTCACCGACAGCCCCGTCGTCGATCGTCATAGCCGTGTCGACGATCTCGAGTCCGAAGCCCGCAGCACCCCCTTGAATGTTCAGCGTCCCGCCGACCGCTGCGAAATTGTCGCCGACATCCGCGCCGACCGAAAGGTTCAACGTCTGCCCCGCACGGACGCCGTTGGGGGTCGGGTCAGCCGGAGCGTTGATCGTCACGGGTGAGAGTACGGGGACCGAGCCACGTCGGAGCACGACCGCCCCGGGATCGAAGTCGTCTTCAGCGAGCGAGGAGAACACAAAAACGGCCCCGTCTTCAAGCGTCCCCGTCAGCGTCTCCAGGCTCGATAGCGTGACCGTATCGCCTGGGTTCTCCAGCCCCACGACCGGCTGCCCGTCCATCAAAAACTCGTCGCCGATGAACTCGACCGTACTCCCGGCAAACACGTTAAAGTCCTGCCCGAACCGCCCGCCGCTGATAGTCCCCGCGCTGCCGCTCTGAAACTCGGGCCTGTATCCAAACGCCCCGCCCGTGATCGTGACCGTGCTGCCGAAGTCTGCGTCAAAGTAATCACCCACCGACCCGCCGTGGACGTTGAAGACGCTGAAGTTATACAAGTCTAAATTGCCGCCGATTGAACCGGCGTTCATTGTCATCGTCGTGTCGTGCAGGAGGGCACTATGGCCAATCGAACCGCCATCGATCGTGACGGTGGCGGCAAGATCAGGCCTGAAGTAATTCCCGATCCGCCCACCCGACATCACCACGTTGGCCCCGCTGACCATCATCCTCGACCCGATCTCGCCATCGGAAATATTCACCGTGCTACCAGCATTAGCGACAAAGTCTGAGCTGACCGTTCCCCCGCTGATATTGACCTCGATGTTCGTGCTGGTCCCATCCTGCAAGCCGGCGTTAAAGTTTGCCTCCAGAACCCCATTGGCTGACAGATTCAGCTGCGTGTCCGACCCGATCGAGGCCGGGGCGACGTCTGGGGGGATGCTGTAAATCGTGGTGAAGGGTTGGCCTGCCAGCTGCGAGGTGAAGCCAAGTGGCACCAGTGGGAGCACCGCCCACGACAGTCGCGAATGGGCGCCGAACAGGTTCTTAATCATGGGTGACTCCCGAAAGACAGATACATATCATAAGATAAGGAAGTAACTTATACACGATATGTGATGCCACCACAACGAATTTTCCGAGCCTGAGTACCATTGATTTGATGAGTATGCGATCTCAAAAAATATCCCGCAAATCCCTTATATATAGTCACTAAGAGAAATTTTCGACACGGTTTCCCGGGCCGGGACTGGGCTTTACCCCTAACCCTCCAGCTGCCAGCGGCCTACCCACGCGGCTCCTGCCCGAAAAGGACCAGATGGCCAGGCGGGCAGGCTCACAACCGCTAGCCAGATTGGATTTCCGCCCACCTCCAGCCGATGAAAAACTTGACGGATTT
>CBDUNP010000529.1:0-2067 GCA_965368605.1 uncultured bacterium
ATCGGCGCGGCGATAAAGGTCCATAAAAGCCTTGGCCCCGGATACCTGGAATCGGTGTATGAGTCCGCGTTGTGTGTTGAACTGGAACATCTACAGATTAAATATGAACGACAGAAGTCATTTTCACTGACTTACCGCGACAAACCCATCGGGAACGGTCGGATCGATATGGTTATCGGGGATACGTTGGTGGTTGAACTTAAAGCCGTCGAACAACTCGCCCCGATCCACAAAGCCCAGGTGATTTCATACCTGAAAGCAACAGTCTACGATCTGGGACTGCTGATCAACTTCAACGTCCCCGTGCTGAAAGACGGGATTAAACGTATCATTTTATCCAACACTTAAACCTCTTCTTGGCGTCCTCCGCGTCTTGGCGGTTCATCCCTAATACGTATGTACAAACTCACACTCATCCTGAAGTACCTGCGACGCAAGCTCGGGCCGATGTTTGCGGCGTTGGCGGTGATGCTTTGCACGGCGATGGTGATCATCGTTATCAGTGTGATGGGCGGGTTCCTGGACCTGTTGCAGACCTCGGCCAAGCAACTCACGGGGGATGTCAGCGTGCAGGCGCGGTCGATGACGGGGTTTGCACACTACGAAGAGTTGATGACTCGGATCGAGGCGCTTAACGAGGTCGAGGCGGCGACGCCTGTGGTGGCGACGTTTGGGATGATCAACCTGGACGGGCACACGATCGGCGTGAACATCATGGGCATTAAGCCCGAGGGATTCTCGAAGATCGTCCGTTACAAAGACACGTTGATGTGGTCGGGGCAAGACATGCTCAAGCGGTATCAGGTCGAGGACGAGCGGGCCGAGGTGGTGCCGCCGGCGTTTGACCTTGAGGCGATGGCGATGACGCTTGAGCCCGGGAAACATATTGAGGGGATCGGTCAGCCGGGCGTGGTGATCGGGGTGGAGGTGAACCCTTATCAGTACCGCGACGCCGAGGGGCAATACAATTTCAGCAACAGCGCGGCGCATCAGTCGGCGGCGCTGACCGTGCTGCCGTTGACCGAGCGGGGCGCACCTGCAGAGCTTGGGCCGAGCTATACGAACGCGATCGTGCTGAACGAGTTCAAGTCCGGGCTGTACGAGATCGACAAGAGCCAGGTGTTTGTGCGGTTCGAGGTGTTGCAGGAGCTGCTGGGGATGGGCCGCAGTGAGAACCAGGCGTTTGACCCCGAGACCGGCGAGCCGATCCCAGGCAAGAAGTCGGTCAAGCCGGCGCGGGCCTCGGAGATCGTCGTGAAGGGCGCGGAAGGCTACACGCTTGAACAGGTCCATGCCGCGGTGCAGGACACGGTGCAGAACTTCGAGCTGATCCCCGCCAATAGCTACGCGATCGCGGTGCGGACCTGGGAGCAACGGCACGCCCAGTTCATCAACGCGGTGAAGAACGAAAAGGGGATGGTCACGTTCCTGTTTATCATCATCAGCATCGTCGCGGTGGTGATGGTGGCGACGACGTTTTACATGACCGTGCTCGAAAAGACACGGGACATCGGCGTGCTGCGTGCGGTCGGCGCAAGCCAGGGCGGGATCATGGGGCTGTTCCTGGGCTATGGCCTGGCGGTCGGCGTGGTCGGCGCGCTGCTGGGCCTGGTGCTGGCGGTGTCGATCGTCTGGAACCTCAATGAGATCCAGTACTGGCTGGCGAATCACCTGGGTGTGAGTGCCCACTTCGCTTGGTGCGCCTTCGGCGGCGGGTTGATCGGGGTCGTCGTCGGGGCGACACTTGGGTACTCCAGGCGCAAGGCATTAAAGTTTGCGATGCTGGCCGGGCTGGCGATGTTTGTGCTGGGGCTGGCCGGGGCGTGGGTCAGTATTGAGCTGGTGGAAGACCTGTCGTACAAGCTCAACGAAGCGATCAGCTTCAAGATGTGGGACCCGCAGACGTATTTCTTTGACCGCATCCCGGACAAAGTGAAGTTTTATGATGCGTTCTTTATTGTCATGGGCGCTATCCTGTCGAGCGTGATCGGCGCTCTGATCCCCGCGGTCCTCGCTGCACGGCTCGATCCGGTGGAAGCGTTGCGGTACGAGTAGGGTTGGTGGTTG
>CBDUNP010000530.1:0-2052 GCA_965368605.1 uncultured bacterium
CTGAAGATCGAGGTGGTCGCCGAGGGCATCGAGACCCCCGAGCAGCTCGCCGAGCTGCAAGCCCTGGGCTGTGACCTCGCGCAGGGCTTCCACTTCAGCAAGCCCCTGCCGCCGGACGAGGCGTACGCCTGGGCCGAGCGCTGGTCCAACCGCCGCGCCTCCGCCTGATACGCCCTGTTTTTACACATCATCCCGAGCCCAAGCAGACCCATGCTGGTGAGTCTGCCTAGGTTTCCCTATCATCGCATCCAGGTTCCGTCAGCCACCCCGGTATTTACTCCACGGAGGATCGATGACCGCCCCGATCGCAGCCGAGCCCACCGACATGCCCCAGACTCAGACCCCAGAGACCCGCGTCTTCCGCGTGGAAGTCCGCCCCTCCCCCGGCCAACCCGACCCTCACGGCCAGGCCCTGCTGCAGCACGCCCGGGAACAGCTGGGCAACATCACCGCCGTCCACACCGCCCGGATTTACCTGATCCAGGCACCGCTATCCGAGCCTCAGGCCAAGAAACTCGCTCAGGAACTACTCACCGACCCGGTGAACCAGGACGCCACCGCCGGGGCCCGTCCGCTGGACGACCGACACTCGATGATCGAGGTCCACTACCAGCCCGGCGTCATGGACCCGGTCGCCCAGTCCGCCAAATCCGCGATCTGCGAGATGTTCCCCGACCTGCCCGCCGAGTCGGTCCAGGTGCGCACCGGGTTCCGCTACGACTTCGATCTGGCTGGGGACCATGACACCAGCGACCGCCCCACCGAAGACGCCCTGATTAAGTTCGCCGAGGGTGTGCTGGCCAACCCCGTCATCCAGGACATCCACACCGCCGCCTTCACCCCCGACGAGTTCCCGCTGGGCCAGGCCTACGACCTGAACATTACCCACGTCCCGATCCGCGAGCTTGATGATGATGCGCTGACCCGGCTCTCCCGCGACGGGCACCTGTTCCTGAGCCTCGCCGAGATGCACGCGATCCGCGACCACTTCCGCGCCATCGACCGCGAGCCGACCGACATCGAACTCGAAACCTTCGCGCAGACCTGGAGCGAGCACTGCGTCCACAAGACGCTCAAGTCCACCATCCACTACACCTCTGCCAAGAACGATCAGACCCCCGACATCGACTTCCACGACCGCGCCGGCCACACCATCCACGAAGACGGCTCGGTCACGATTGATAATCTCCTGAAACGCACCGTCGCCGCCGCGACCTTCGAACTGATGGAGACTCAGCCACACAAAGACTGGTGCGTCAGCGTCTTCGAAGACAACTCCGGCATCGTCAGGTTCGACGACACGGATGGCATCTGCATCAAGGTCGAGACCCACAACCACCCCTCCGCCATCGAGCCCTACGGCGGCGCGGCGACGGGCATCGGCGGGTGCATCCGCGACATCATCGGCACCGGCATGGCCGCCAAGCCCATCGCCAACACCGACACCTTCTGCGTCGCCCCCCCGGAAACGTTGACACAAGACATCCCAAGCGGGGTCATCCACCCCAAGCGCACGCTCCAGCAGGTCGTCGCCGGTGTCCGCGACTACGGCAACCGCATGGGCATTCCCACACTCAACGGGGCCGTCTACTTCGACGCCGACTACATCGCCAACCCCCTGGTCTTCGCCGGCTGCATCGGGCTGATCCCGCTGGACGGCTGCTTCGGCAGAGCCAACCCCGGCGACCGCATCGTCGCGCTCGGCGGCGCGACCGGGCGTGACGGCATCCACGGCGCGACATTCAGTAGCGCCGAGTTGACCGACACCCACGCTGATGAGTTCTCTCATGCTGTGCAGATCGGCAACGCCATCACCGAGAAGCAAACCCTCGATGTCATCCTCCAGGCACGCGACCAGGAAGACGGCCCGCTGTACTCCGGCCTGACCGACTGCGGTGCCGGCGGGTTCTCCAGCGCCATCGGCGAGCTCGGCGAAAAAACCGGGGCCCACGTCACACTCGACAGCGCCCCCCTGAAATACCAAGGGCTCAGCTACACCGAGATATGGATCAGCGAGGCTCAGGAACGCATGATCCTCTCGGTCCCCCCTGA
>CBDUNP010000531.1:0-2050 GCA_965368605.1 uncultured bacterium
AGTGGTGCGTCCCCTTCATCAAAAAACTCCACCAGCAATGCCAGGACGGCGTCGAACACCCCGACCTCCCCGTCAGCCCCGAAGACTACGCCAACAAACGTGCCAGCTTCCGCAAGACCGGCGAACGCGAATAACTAACGACCCAACACAGGCTTGCCGTTTAGCGCCAGCTCACAGACCCGCGTGCCGGCCAACTAAAATTAATCGTTACGTAGTTATGCGTGTTTGATTAAAAGCAATCGCCTATTCCCAACCGGACGAAAGCGATTCTTCGTGAATTAACTCAACGAACGCCCACGTGAGATAATCTATGTCGAGCAACGGCTGATCCTCGCGATTCCACACAGCATGGCACCCTATGCCGTCATCGCTATGACGAACATCCCAGTCGCCTCCGCCATAACTTTTTAGTAACCCATCCAAACAAGCCACAAGATCAGGCCCCTTTGCAAGGAACTCCGTTACGAACGCTCCTTCGGTCTTGTGATAAGCTTTGGGCAAGATACGTTTGCCTATCTGTATTTCTGGAATCGCGATCTTCACGTGTTGTAAAGCCACATCCAAAGCATGCTGCCCCGCAACTAGATCACCGTCGCCAATAAGACGGACCAATAGAATCTTAGGATGACCGGAAGCGGAAGACATTGAGCCCCTACCTTTCTACTACATGCTACATCGACCAGGCGTGGCGATCCCCTCCAAGTCGCTGTGTACCCCATGATACGCCTCATCATCCATCTCCATGCGCACAAATACTCCCACTCCCTCCCCACAAATTCAATACCTCATCAAAATCGCTTCCCCGCTCCCTCGAATAGACTTACACCGCCCACCTCGCCTCATTCATCACCACTCATGCGCACGAACCCGTCGTTCCCACCCATAGTAGACCCCCAATCAATCCCGAAGTGGCAACGCATGAGTCCTTTGCCAGCTTCCGGGGCCGGGGGCCGACAACCTACGACGGCGATCGACAGCTACCCCGAGTACCCAAAGATTAAAAGGACCAGGACTCGCGGGCTGCCCCCGCCCCCCGGATGTGTGTCAGCTTCCGCTGTTACGCAGCCGGGATACTGGAAGCGAACGGCGGTAAGTTCGTGGGCTTCCGGGGGGGACTTGGTAGCGGATCGCCCCGGCCAGATGACGGACCCACAGGACACGGCCTCGACCTGGTCCCGATGCGCCGTGCCTGCCGTCACCGCTGGAACCTCGTGGGTTATTAAGATCAAGAAGTGAACCGCCAAGACGCGAAGATCGCAAAGGAAAACAAAGCATGCAGATTTAACCACAGAGGCACAGAGGGCACAGGGCCAGAAAGGGTGCAGGAAGGATGACGGGATGGACATGATTAGAGTCGGCAAGATCGGCTCACCCATCCGATCCCGTCAATCCTGTCATCCAGTCCACACTCCCCGCCTTACTCTTCTCCGCGCCTTCATCTGCGTCCTCTGTGTCCTCTGCGGTTAACTTCTTCTTTCTTTTTCGCGCCCTTCGTGCCTTCGCGGTGCCCCCCATGCACAACCCGCCGTCACCCTTTATCATGTCCCCATGACACCCACCGCCCTGATCATCCGGACCGCCGGGACGAACTGTGACGCCGAGCTGGCCCACGCCTTCAAGCTCGCCGGCAGCGACGCCGTGACCCTGCACCTCAGCCAGCTCATCGACGACCCCGAGCGGATCGCCGACTTCGACCTTATCGGCTTCCCCGGCGGGTTCAGCTACGGCGACGACATCGCCGCCGGCCGCATCCTCGCCAACCGCATCCGCCACCAGCTCTGGCAACCCCTCCAGGACGCAGCCCAACGCGGCGTCCCCATGATCGGCATCTGCAACGGCTTCCAGGTCATGGTCAAGATGGGCCTGCTCCCCGACCCCAGCCTCGGCAAGCAGACCGTCACCCTCGCCGACAACACCTCCGGCCGATTCATCGATCAATGGTCCCCGGTCGTCGCCGACCCCGACTCGTCCTGCATCTGGACCCAGGGCCTGACCACCTTCGACCTCCCGATCGCCCACGGCGAAGGCCGCTTCGTCCCCGCCAACGACG
>CBDUNP010000532.1:0-2026 GCA_965368605.1 uncultured bacterium
ACGGGGGGATGCTGTTTGTCTTCCCCGATGAAAAGATCCGCGCCTTCGTGATGCGGCGCTGCCGGGTCCCCATCGATATCGCTTACCTGGATGCCCAAGGCGAGGTGGTCTGGATGTACGCCATGCAGGTCGAACCGGACCCAAACGCCCCGGATTACCGGCTCAGACAGTACAACAGTAACTACCCCGCCCAGTTCGCCATCGAGTTCCGGGACGGCACGCTCCGGCGGTTAGGATTACGGCAAGGCGATCGCATCGATCTGCCCCTTGAAGACCTTAAGGGGCGTGCCCAGTAAGACGATGAGTCTTAAACACGACCTGCGGCGGCAAATAGAGGGGACGAATGCCCGGCTCAGAACTCTTGTTAGTCATCGACCCCGCGCTGGGTGCCCAGGACATCGAGTCACGGGCACAGTCGGCCCTGTCGTTCTGGAAAGGCTCCGCCCGCCCGACCCTCCGCACCATCTCCATCCAGACGATGGTGGACGACCCGGAATCTCTTAAACAGTGCAACGCCGTCTGGCTCGTCCTGCAGGACGAACACGCCTCGCTTGCCTACGAAGCGGTCGGCCAGGTCCAAGACAGCAGACTGCCCGCGATCATCAGCCTCCCCGGCGGCGAGCCGATCGTCTCGACCTACGAAGACGGCATCGTGGCCTGCCCGATCGATGCCAGCCCCACACTCATCTGCTCGGTCATCACGTCCTTATGGGGCCAGGCCCCGGTCCTCGACGAACTGCGACGTGAGATCAGGCTGTTGCGTGCCCAGGAGAGCGGGCTCTGCGGCCAGATCGCTCAGCTCGACGAGGAACTCCGCATGGCGGCCCAGCTCCAGAAAGAGTTCATGCCCACGAAGATGCCCGAGGTCGATGGCGTCGGGTTCGATGCGCTCTGGCGGCCGGCCGGGTACGTCAGCGGTGACATCTACGACGTCGTCCGCCTGGATGAGACACGGATCGGCCTGTTCATCGCGGATGCGGTCGGGCATGGCGTCCCCGCCGCGCTGATGACCGTGCAGATCAAGCAGTCCATGCCGATGAAGATCATCGACACCGATTGCGAGCAGGGCTACCGCGTCTACACCCCCGGCGAAGCCATCGGCAAGCTCAACCAGGCCATGCTCGCGGTCCAGACCGGCAAGGTCCGCTTCGCCACCGCCTGCTACGCCATCTTCGATACTTCGACTAACCAGCTCACCGTCGCCCGCGCCGGCCACCCGTTCCCGCTGATCCTTCGCGCCGATGGAACGACTGAAAATATCGATCCCGAAGGCGGACTGCTGGGCGTCTTCCCGGACGAGGTCTTTGACGAAGTGACCGTCCAACTCGAGCCCGGCGACCGCGTCCTGCTCTATTCAGATGGTTTCGAAGTCGCCTTCCCCACGATGAACGAAGCCAAGGACGGCCAGCCCGCCAAACAAAAACTCTGCAACGACCAATACACCGAAGAGTTTGAGGACCTGCGTGTCGGCGATGCCCAGGCCGCACTCGAACGCCTCGCTCAACGCCTGAACATGCAGTCCGGCTCACTGAACCAACGCGACGACCTCACCGTTGTCTGCATGACCGTCAAAGAGCCTGCGAGTTCAGGCGCTACGGGTGAAGCCGACACCCCCACCGCCTCCGCGGCGTAACCATACAGTATCCTCACACACCAAAGCCCGTGATGCCATCGCGGGCTTTAAGTCGTGCAGAACCCCGCGTCGCGCAGCAATTGCATCGTGAGCCCCGCATCGTCTTCACCAGACTTCCCGCCGCGCAGCCGTTGCAACTGATGCACGACCGTCTTGCTGATGATGTCGGCTTCCAGGTTCACACGCCGGCCGACCTTGGTATCCCCGAGCGTGGTCAGGTCCAGCGTTGTCGGGATCAGCGCGACCTCGAAGCGGTCGTCGTGGACCTCGGCCAGTGTCAGGCTGATGCCGTCGATGGCGATCGAGCCCTTGGGGATGATGTAGGCCATCAGTTCTACGGGAGGCTTGACGGTGACGCGGTGCTCGTCCCCGCCGGCCTGGATGTCCGTGACC
>CBDUNP010000533.1:0-2024 GCA_965368605.1 uncultured bacterium
ACACCTGCCGATCCAGCAGCCGGTACTGCACCGCTTCGGCGACGTGGTGCGTCTGGATTGTTTCCGTGCCTTCCAGGTCCGCGATGGTGCGGGCGACACGGCGGATCTTGTCGTAGGCCCGGGCGCTTAGGCCCAACTCGGTCAGCGCTTGTTTGAGCAGCGACTGGCTCTGTGCATCCAGGGGCGCGAGCTTGTCCAGCTCCCGCCCGGTCAGCGTGCTGTTGGGGCGCAGCGGCCCGCCGTTGCGCTTAGTCTGGATCGCACGGCTGTTCACGACCTGATCGCGCATGGTGGCGCTGCTCGTGCCATTTCTTTGGCCGGTCAGTTGCTGGTAGGGGACCGCGGGCACCTCGACATGGATATCCACCCGGTCGATCAGAGGCCCGGAGATGCGCGACAGGTACCGATCCATCTGACGCTGGCTTGTCTCGTCGTTCGGCGTTGCGCCCTTCGGCGTCGGGTTCATCGCCGCGACGAGCATGAACCTGGCCGGGAAGCGGATCGAGCTGTGCGAACGCGCGATCGTGACGTGGCTGTCTTCCAACGGCTGGCGCAGCGTTTCCAACACGGCGCGTGAAAACTCGGGCATCTCATCCAGGAACAACACGCCGTGATGCGCCAGGCTGACCTCGCCGGGCCTGGGGATCGTCCCGCCGCCGACGACCGCGACGCTGCTGGCCGTGTGGTGCGGCGAACGGACCGGGCGCGCCGCGATCAGCGATTGCCCTTTAGGCACCTGCCCAACAGAAGAATAAATCCGCGTGACGTCCAGCGCCTCTTCACGCGACAGTGGGGGGAGGATGCCCGGCAGCGCCTTGGCCATCATCGTCTTGCCCGTCCCCGCCGGCCCGATCATCAAGACATTGTGAGCGCCCCCGGCCGCGATCAGCATCGCACGCTTGACCGCCTCCTGCCCGCGCACGTCTGCGAAGTCCGCATACTCCCCATGACTATTCAGTAAGTCCTCGGCATCCACCTCCGGCAGCGGCTCGATCTCGTGCTGCTCATTCAGAAAACCGACGACGCTGGCCAGCGTGTCCGCCGGGTAGACCTCGATCCCGCCGACCGCCGACGCCTCGCTGGCGTTCTCGATCGGGACGACCACGCCATCGAGCCCGAGTTTCTTACAAAGGATCGCCAGGTTGATAATCCCACTGACCGGCCGAACCCGCCCGTCCAGCGCCAACTCCCCGGCAAACAACAATCGCTTGTGTCGCTGTGTCTGCACCACCCGCTCAGCCAGCAACAGCCCAACCGCGATCGGCAGGTCAAAGATCGGCCCTTCTTTTCGGATGTCCGCCGGGGCGAGGTTCACCAGCAGCCGAGACATCGGGAACGGATACCCGCTATTGATGATCGCCGACCGTGTCCGCTCGATCGACTCCTTCACCGCCGCGTCCGGCAGCCCCACGATCGTCGTCTTGGGCAACCCCTGATCCGCCACATCCACCTCGACCTCACACGCGAGCGGGTCGATGCCTTGCAGCACGAAGCTGTGGACCTGAGCGAGCATGGGGCAGAGTGTAGCAGTCCGAACAGAATCCGTACAACCGAGTGTGCTAGCAGCCAGCCAATCGGCGTCTAAGGCCCGCCAGTGTGCCGATCAACAGCACGCCCAGGCTCGCGGGCTCGGGGACGGCTGATGCTGCGGTGGGGGGTGTGCCGTTGTTCCAGTTGGCCAGGACGATGTTAAGGTCATCGATGCCGACGAACCCTTCGCCGGTCGCGTCGCCGTAGGAAAGCACGTCGGGTGAGACGTTCTGGTTCCAGTTCGCCAGGACGATGTTCAGGTCGTCGATGCCGACAAACCCGTCGCCGTTGAAGTCCCCCTCGCTTCCGGGGAGCAGGAGGCTGTGGGTCGAGCCGTCATCGAAGCGCAGGCGTTCGACACGGATGGCGTTGATCGTGTCGCCGGCATTGCCGACGAGGATCTCGTATTCCATCAGGAACGGGTTGGTGCCGGTGGGGGTGATGGTCAGGTCGCCTAATGTGATGCCCGGTGCGAAACGTATCTCGTCGAAGTG
>CBDUNP010000534.1:0-2024 GCA_965368605.1 uncultured bacterium
CACGTCGATCGGGTTCGCTTCGAGGTCGTAGGGGAAAGGCTGCTCGACGTAGAGGGCCTGGCTGTAGATCGACGGGTGCTGATCGCGGAGGCGGTCGAGGATGGCGTTGACGTAGGCGGGGTCGTTGACTGTGCAGTTGAAGTCGGTCGTCAGCCAGTCAACCCCGAAGCGTTCCGCGATCTGCCCCACCGCCACGATCCGGTTGTAATCGTACTCGGCATCGTTACCGCTGAGTTTGAGCTTGAGCGCCTTTAACCCGTCGCGTTTGATCCACTGCTCGAGCGTCAGGGGGTATCCGTCGTCGGGCTCGTCGCCGGTCATTTCGGATTCGCCCAATGGGTCCAGCCCACCGACCGCGTGCCATGCGACGAGCGTGTCGGGCGGGTCGGTGGCCAGGTAATCCTTTGGATATCTGCCCACAAAATCAAAGTTCGCGTCTTCCGCAGGCTGGAGGTAATGCGACAGGTCGTGCGACATGAATTCTTCGGTATATGTTTCATACACCGGCCGATCCACGAGCTTCCCGTAAGCGTCGTGCAAGGCCTGGTCAAACGCGGCACAACAAACCAGCGCCGCGAGGTGCGGCACGGGTTCACCTCGGCCACGCCGGGCCACGTTGAAATTGTCCAACTGCACCAAAAGCTCGTCTTCAATAAACGCGTGGCCGATCTGAAGCGCGTGCCCCCGCTCGGCGAAGCCTGTCCAGGCCTTGGCCAGCAGGATGGTGAATTGCGTCAACGCTTTGTGCCTGTCGGCATAGGGAATTGTCGCGCTCGGCCAGACCCACTGCACGCTCAATGGCGTTTCCCCCCAGCCCGTCGCAACCGTGCCGGAGTCCGCATCCTTCAACTCAAGACACACCCGGGCGCAGGTCACCTCCGTCAGCACTTCTGATCCGAACTTCCAGGGGATGCGGGTCTTGACCGGCAGGAAATACAGCCGGACCGACGCGACACCCGGCCGAAGAACCTGTGAAGCGCTCGGCCCCATCTCAGGTCATCCTTGCAAACATCTCGGGGGTCACGATGTTGGTCAACGGCTTGCCCGCCGCCATCGCGTCCACGTTCGACTCGATGATCCGGCAGCACCGTTCGTATAACGTGATGTTGAACGTGCCGGCGACGTGTGGCGTGAGTGTGATGTTCGGCATCGAACGCAAACGGTCGTCGACCGTCAAGGGCTCGGGGTCGAAGACGTCCAGCGCGGCGTGGATCCGTTTGGCGCTGAGCTGTTCAACCAACGCGTCGTGGTCGATCAGCCCGCCCCGTGCCGCATTGATGAGTAGCGCGCCGTCGCGCATCGCGGCGAGCTCCGCGTGGCCGATCATGTGGCGTGTGTCTTCGGTCATCCCGGCGTGCAGGCTGACGATGTCGCTCTGGGTCATCAGGCTGACCAGGTCGTCGACAAACTCCAGCCCCGGATGAACCTTGGACCGGTCTACGAACGGGTCGTACACCAGCGTTTTTGTGCCCAGTGCCGCCAGCACCGGCGCGAGGTAGCGGACGGTTACGCCGCAGCCGACCAGGCCGACGGTGATATCCGCGAGGTCGCGCTGGATCCGCGCTTCGCGTGCCGTCTGCCAGGGCGTGCCCGCCTTCATGCTGCGGTCGTACATGTCGTAAGGATGCAGCCAGCGCAGCATCTGCCCCAGCACGAACTCCGCGACACTCTGCCCGATCGCGGGGGAGGTGTTGGTGATCGTCACTCCTTGCTGCCAGGCCTCAGCCGGGCTGATCGGTTTGATAGAAGACCCGATCAGGCAGACCTGCTTGAGCTTATTTGCTGAGGCGTACACTTCGCCGGGGACAAGCCCGCTGCCCCAGCCGGCGATCAGGATGTCGGCCTCGGCGATCTCGTCTTTCAGGTCGTCGGCCGTGAGATCGAATCCGTCTTTGGGGTTGATCCATAGCTGGTGCTTGCGCGCAAGCCGATCAAACAGCAGCCGGTTGTAGCTGTATTTAACCCGGCCCTGTCCGCACTGAGTCGCAACGATTCGTAACTTCGCCATCAGACTGAAAACTCCA
>CBDUNP010000535.1:0-2020 GCA_965368605.1 uncultured bacterium
AGGCTGGCGGGCTCGGGTGTGATGACGAACGCGAGGTCGACGGACTGGGTCTCGAACGGGTGGCCCAGCGGGTAACGCATCTCCTGCCAGGGGAGGCCCGGGCTTGCGGCTCCGACGGGTGGGCCGATCGCGTCGACCGGTAGGCCGAAGATGTTTTCAAGGTCGATGTAGACGGCGTCGTCGTTGAAGTGGTCTTGCGAGGTCTTCCAGCCGAAGCGATTTGCCCCGGCCTGCACGGCCAGGACGTCACTTGCATCCACCACGCCGTCATTGTTCGGATCGATGTTGACCACAGCCAGCCAGTATATGTTGCCTTCCTGTTGCTGCAGTGCCAATGGTTCATCGATGAAGAAGTTGTACTGCCAGACGCTGGTGTCCTGGCCGATGATCTGGTCGAGGTTGGGGTCGTAAAACGCTTCCTGGGCGAAGGCGTATTCACGGGCGAGGTATTCGCCGGGGCGGAACTTCATGTCCCAGAGCAGTTGCCCGGGCCGGCTGTGGTCGATGCCGGCGGTCCCTGCGGGGATGTCGTCGTAGATGGCGAGCATGAAGGTGCCGTGGTCCGTGGCTGGGGGAAGCTGGTCATCAAGCCAGGAGCCCCAGATGTGGACGTCGGTGATCGGCCCGGTGCTTGCGCATCGGAAGTCATCCGCGAGGACTTTCAGCGCGGGCTGAGGCAGGGGTTCGATGGCGAGGCTGGCCAGCACGTCCATGCCCTCGGGGGTCAGGTCGGGCAGTTGGGGCCAGTGCATCTTGTGTGTGTCGCCGGGGTCCCAGTCGGCGGAAGCCGGCGCAGCGGTTAGTAGGACGGCCAAGCCGGCCGTGATGGCGATGAGTCGGGTCAGCATGTTGGTTTCTCTCTCTCCGCCCAGTTCGCATGTGGATGTAGAGAATCGGTAGACGGGTTGTTGGGTGTCGTGTCGGGGTGAGGCGACCCGGTCAACAGAAACGGGCTTGGGGCCGCCTCTTGCTTAGATGGTGTGGGTTGTCATGGCTGCCTCCGTTATTTTTCCGCCCGGTTGATGCGGCTGAGTATGCGCACTGGCCCCTTGCCTGTGTCGATACTGCGGCGTTGTTTTGGATAACAGGCCATGGGCTCCCCTCCCGTCGGCGAGAATGATTCGCCGCCCGCCCATCACGAGACATGTATGACTTAATATAGCGACCTTGCGAAAGGATTCAACCCCTAACCGGAGGCGGCAGGGGAAAAATCTGAAATCAGGTAGAATCCTATCGGCGTCTTGGCTGGCCCGGGATGGAATCAGTCTGGGCTTCCACGATCAATCAGTGTTATTCAGTAACCACGGTTCACCAAGGCGGGAGCTACAGGCATGCTTTTATTTAATCCGTTTAACGGGTTCGCATACGCTTTACGTTTTTGTGTGTTATGGGTGTGTCTGGCGGGGGTTGGGCCCGTGTGGGCTCACGGCGAGTCGGCTCACGGGCACACCGGGCAGCGCTGGTGGGACGGCGAGGTTTTTTATGAGATCTTCGTCCGCTCGTTCGCGGACTCGACCGAGGGCCCGTTAGCCAACGACGGCATCGGCGACCTGCGCGGCCTCATCGAACGGCTTGACTACCTCAACGACGGCGACCCCGAGACGCACGACGACCTTGGGATCACAGGCATCTGGCTGATGCCGATCATGCAGTCAACGAGTTACCACGGGTACGACACGACCGATTACTACGCGGTCGAAGGCGACTTCGGAACCAATGAAGACTTCCGTGAACTGATGAAACAGGCGCACGCCCGGGGCATCCGTGTGATTGTGGACCTGGTGTTGAACCACTCGTCCAGCAGCCACCCGTGGTTTATCGATGCGAAGAAGCCGGGCTCTGATTACGAGGACTGGTACATCTGGTCCAAACACAACCCCGGCTACAAGGGCCCCTGGGGCCAGCGCGTCTGGCACGAGTCGCAGGGGCGGTGGTACTTCGGGGCGTTTTCGTCCCGGATGCCTGACCTGAACTACCGCAACCCGGCGGTGACCAAAGAGATGCTCAAGGCCACGAAGTT
>CBDUNP010000536.1:0-2017 GCA_965368605.1 uncultured bacterium
CTGAATAAGGAAGTCCAACAATGTCCGCTATCGGGTTGACTTTACCGGCCGTGGAATCCGCCACGCTTATGCCCGCCCTCACGCTTGGTCAGGTGATTACGGGCCTGCCTAATGCCTACCTGCTTGCGCCGATCGGCGCGGTGCTGGCGTTGGTCTTCGCGTTTATCTTTTACAAAGGCTTCATGAAGCAGTCCGAAGGCGAGCCGGAGATGATCCGCATCGCCCAGGCCGTTCGTGACGGTGCGTATGCCTACCTCAGCCGTCAGGCGAGGGTGGTTTACATCGTCGTCGCGGTGCTGGCGGTGGTGCTTCTGGGGATGGGCTTTGTCGGGCTGCAGTCCAAGATGACTTTCATCGGCGTGATCATCGCGTCGTTGCTGTCGGGGCTGTGCGGCATGCTGGGCATGAAGACGGCGACCAACGCGTCGGCCAGGACCTGTGCCGCCGCCAAGGAATCGCTGAACGACGGCCTGAAGGTCGCGTTCCGTGCCGGTGCGGTGATGGGCCTGTGCGTGACCGGCTTCGCGCTGCTGGACATCAGCATCTGGTTCGTGGTCCTAAATATGTACGGCGAGTTCACGCCGGTCGAGCTGACCACGATTACGCTGAGCTTCGCGATCGGTGCGTCGCTGCAGGCGCTGTTCGCCCGTGTGGGTGGCGGCATCTACACCAAGGCGGCGGACGTCGGTGCCGACCTGGTCGGCAAGGTCGAGGCCGGCATCCCCGAAGACGATGCGCGTAACCCCGCGACGATCGCGGACAACGTCGGCGATAACGTCGGTGACGTGGCCGGCATGGGTGCGGACCTTTACGAGTCTTACTACGGTTCGATCCTGGCGGCGATGTCTCTCGCGGCTGCGGCGGGTGTCATCCTCGGGCTGACGACGGCTCAGACCATGACCATGGTCGTCGCGCCTCCGGCGCTGGCGGGCCTGGGCATCATCTGCTCGATCGTTTCGATCTTCCTGGTCAAGGCCAAGGAGAACGCCAGCTTCAAGCAGCTGCTGCACAGCCTGCACTTCGGTGTTTATGCCAGCAGCTTCTTTATCATCATCGGGTCGGCCGCGCTGCTGTACTTCCTGTTTAAAGACCTCAACGGCCTCGGTGAGAACGCGGATAAATCCATCGTCTGGTACGGCGTGTGGGGCTCGATCCTTTCGGGCCTGATCGCCGGGCTGGTGATTGCTTGGGGCACCGAGAAGTACACCTCTTACGAGCACAAGCCTACCCAGCGGATCGCTGAGCAGGCCGAGATGGGCCCCGCGACCGTGATTATCTCGGGTATTGCCGAGGGCATGGTTTCGACCTGGATCCCGCTTCTGACAATCGTCGTCGCGATCCTGTGCTCGTTTAACCTGGCGCAGATCGGCAACGGCGAGTTCCTGATGGGTGTGTTTGGTGTGGGTATCGCTGCGGTCGGCATGCTGTCGACGCTGGGTATCACGCTGGCGACCGACGCCTACGGCCCGATCGCGGACAACGCCGGCGGCAACGCCGAGATGACCCACCAGCCCCCGCATGTCCGTGAACGCACCGACATGCTCGACTCGCTGGGCAACACCACGGCCGCGACAGGTAAGGGCTTTGCCATCGGCTCGGCGGCGCTGACCGCGCTGGCACTGCTGGCTGCTTATGTCGCGACCGTTCAGACGCAGCTGGGCAAGCTCGCTGACCCGACGACCGGGTTGATTACCAATGAGACCACCAGCCACGTACTTAAGCCTAAAGGTGCAAGCCTTCAGGACATCATCGCGTTCTACGACGTGAACATCATGAACCCCAGCGTGCTGTGTGGTTTGTTCATCGGCGTGATGCTGGTGTTCGTGTTCTGCTCGATGACGATGAACGCGGTCGGCCGGGCTGCCTTTGCGATGATCGATGAGTGCCGTCGGCAGTTCGCGATCATGAAGAAGGGCTTCAAGGCGGACGGCGTGAGTGATGAAGATATTGCTGACCCGCTGAAGTGGCCTTTCCAGACGAAGGTCGATGGGCATGATTATCCCGACTACGCCAACTG
>CBDUNP010000537.1:0-2015 GCA_965368605.1 uncultured bacterium
CCAGGGCATCGCGGTAGAGACCGGGAAGATCGCGCCACACAGAAACCACATCGGCATCAACACCAGCATCATCACCGCATGGAACGCGGCCGTCGAGTCCATCGGCCAGGCGATGCACAAACCCAATGCCGTCATCGAGATCGCCATCAGCAGCAACACCCCCCCCACCGCCGCCGCGACGGGCCAGCCCGGGAACGTCCCGACCAGGGGCCAGAGCAGCATAAAAACAAGCGCCTGGATCATCGCGATGCTCGCCCCGCCAAATACCTTGCCCAGCACGATCGCCAGCCGTGAGATCGGCGCGACGAGCACGCCCTGCAGGAAACCCTCCCTGCGGTCTTCGATGACGCTGATCGTGGAGAAGATCGCGGTGAACAGCAGGATCATCGAGAGCGTGCCGGGGAAGAAATAAGCCATATACCCGGCCCCGGAAGCGCCCGCGGCCCCGGCCGACTCGCCGGTGGACACCGCTTGCGCACCGGCGTGGACAAACGCCTTATCCAGCCCGGCCCCGAGGCCGACCCACAGCAGCACGGGGGTGACCAAGGCGCTGACGACGCGGTTCTTCTGACGGAAGAACCGGACCATCTCGCGTTTCCAGAGTGTCAACGCCGCCGGCCAGAGCCGACCCCCTGCCGGGGCATGGTCGCCGGGGACCGTCGTTGATCTTACTGAAGCCGTAGGGGCTGCGTCTTGGGACATATAGTCCATCTTAGGACGGGGCGGGACCACAGCCAACCAGGGCGGGTCTGATAAGGCCCATTTACCCCGTGATTGTTCAGCAGGGCCGATCTATGCGCACTGTAAAATAATGCATGAAGTCGGACGTTAAGGTGAGCCGTGCAAGGGTCGATAATAAGTTATTGGCTGGTGCTTTCCAAGAAGAGGCGATTTATGCAAACACCTCCGCTGACTCCGGATGAACCCACTCGTTTAGCAGCGTTGCGGGCTACCGGTCTGCTGGACACACCGCTTGAAGACCGCTTCGAGGCGCTGACGCGCCTGGCCCGGCGTCTGTTTGATGTACCCATCGCCGCGATCTCGCTGATCGATGCCGACCGCCAATGGTTCAAATCGATCCAGGGGCTTGACGCCCAGGAGACCAGCAGGGACGTTTCTTTCTGTGGTCACACGATCCTGAACAGTGAGGTGATGGTGATCCCCGATGCGCGCAAGGACCCGCGTTTCGCGGACAACCCGCTTGTCACCGGCTCGCCACATATCGTGTTTTACGCCGGCGGCCCGATCCGGTCTCGCTGCGGGAGCCACATCGCCAGTGTCTGCCTGATCGACACCAAGCCCAGGCAGATGACCGAGGAAGACAAGGCGAGCCTGCGCGACTTGGCCGCGATGGCGCAGGTCCAGTTCGAGCACTCGGCCCAGCAGTCCGTCGCCCATGAGTTGATCGGGCAGATCGAGGTTGAAAAACGTAATGCCTTGATCGACCCGCTCACGCGGCTGTGGAACCGAGACGGGATCGACAACCTGTTCGGGCAGCAGGTCCATGAGTGTGTCGAGGCCGGGATGGGTGTGGCGGTGATCCTCGCTGACATCGATCGGTTCAAACGGATCAATGACAATTACGGCCACCCCGTGGGCGACCAGGTGTTACGTGAGTTTGGTCGACGCCTGCTCGCCGGGGCCAGGACGTGTAATCATGTCGGCCGATATGGTGGCGAAGAGTTCATCATCGTGCTTGGCGGTTGCGACAGCCTTGACGCCGCACACGACATTGCCGAGTGCCTGCGAAAGCGAGTCAATGAACACCCGATCCAGGCCGAGGCGGAGGGGATCAACGTCACGTGCAGTTTTGGCGTCTGTTATATGGGGCCGGGGGACGTCGTGACTCCCGAGGACATGATCTGCAAGGCTGACGAAGCGCTCTACCGCGCGAAGGTGGACGGCAGGGATCGGGTCTGCTGTCACGGCCCGGCCAGTTCTGCCGCGTGACTCCAATAGCCTGAGCTGCGGCACCGCCCCCACGGATCGATATTCCTGGGGGCCCAGCCGAATCC
>CBDUNP010000538.1:0-2007 GCA_965368605.1 uncultured bacterium
CTGGTGCTCCCCCTGGCCTACGCGATCTACCTGGGCATCTTCCTGAACATCGCGCTATACATGCGACGCGCCAGTCGGCTGCACATGGCCGAGGTCGTCCACCCGACCGGCGGGCCGTTCATCGAGCGTCCGCTGAAAGACAGGCACGGCGACCAGCCGGTGGTCTTCCTTCAGCTGGAGGGCGACTTGTTCTTCGGCGTCGCCGACGAGTTGCAGGACAAGCTCGCAATGCTGCTGAACGATACCCCGCGCGTCGTGATCCTCCGGCTCAAACGCACACACTACATCGACACAACCGTGCTGGGCGTGTTTGATCAGTTCGTCCGTAACATGGCCGACCGGGACCGGTACGTCATCCTCTGCGGCCTCCGCCCCGACCTGACGCAGAAACTTAAATCGTTCGGCCTGGTCGAACTCATCGGGCCGCATAATATTTTCGAGACGGGCTTTGGCGTGTTCGGGAGCGCCAAGCAGGCGTTCGGCCGGGCCAAGGAACTGGTCGGCAGCTCGTTTGATGTGGCCGGGCTGGATACAGATGATTGATATCGTGTGCCCGCTAAGCCGCAAGCGGCTGGCGTATGCGTATCATTGATTGAATCGACATGGCAGACGAAGCGAAACCAGACAAACAGAGCCCCTGCTGCGGCCCGCGCGACGCGGGAAAGAGTGACGGCACGCACACCCGCCCTGCCGGCAACGCGGACGCCTCCGCTAAAGACCCGGGCACCGTCACATCGGTCCCGTTGGCCGAACCGATTGTGTTCGCCGACACCGGCCGCACCGAGGGCATGATCGAACTGCCCGGCGGCACATTCCTGATGGGCACCGACAGCCCCGAAGCGTTCCCCGCCGACGGCGAGGGCCCCGTGCGGTCGGTCACGGTCAAGCCTTTTTTCATTGATGCCTGCTGTGTAACGAATGTGCAGTTCCAGTGCTTCGTCGAGGCGACCGGTTACGTCACCGACGCCGAGCGTTTCGGGTGGTCGTTTGTGTTTCAGGGGCTGCTGCCGAAAAAATTCGCGCAGCGGCTAGCGAAAAACAACGCGGTCGTCGGCCTGCAGTGGTGGCTGGGTGTGCCGGGCGCATACTGGCGACGACCGGAGGGCGAGCGGTCCAACATCAAGGACCGGATGGACCACCCGGCCGTGCATGTCAGTTGGAACGACGCGGTGGCTTACTGCCGGTGGGCCGGCAAGCGGCTGCCGACCGAGGCGCAGTGGGAATACGCGGCACGCGGCGGGCTCGAGCAGAACACGTTCGCCTGGGGCAACGAGCTGACGCCCGGGGGCAAGCACAGCTGCAACATCTGGCAGGGGAAATTCCCCGAGCACAACACCGCCGAGGACGGGTACGTCGGCACCTGCCCGGCCGACGCGTTCCCCGCCAACGGGTTCGGCCTGTATAACGTCGCGGGGAATGTCTGGGAATGGATACACGACTGGTTCTCCCCGGACCACCACAAGCACGACACCCCGGCGACACGCGACAACCCCACAGGCCCCGACACCGGGGCGCAAAAAGTCCAGAAAGGCGGGTCGTTCCTCTGCCACCGGTCCTACTGCAACCGCTACCGCGTCGCGGCCCGCATGTTCAACACCCCGGACACCTCGGCGTCCAACACGGGCTTCCGCTGCGTGCGGGACGTCTGACTGATCGGCCGTTAGTACCGTTACAGACGGGTTTTATCCCCGTAAACCAAGCGGATATCTCTTGATTAGGGGCCTATCCGGGGTAGAATAAGAAAGTCATCTGTTCGCAAAACGGTATCTTTCAGGACAAGGCCCGGGCGGGCTCAGGACACTCGGCAATCGTCACAGCCCGGGCGGTCAGGCATCGCTTACAGTTTCTCACCCGCCGAAGCCGCGCGGATCGTCATGACGGAGCGTTGAGACTCATGCACGCCAACCGCAAACGCCCTACCCACCCGGCCGGGGCGTTCACACTCATCGAGCTGCTCGTCGTCATCAGCATCATCGCCGTGCTGGTGGGGATCTTGCTGCCGGCGCT
>CBDUNP010000539.1:0-2007 GCA_965368605.1 uncultured bacterium
GTGAGGTCGTCTTCGGTGCCGACGCGGTTGATAGCGGCGACGAAGACGCCGTTGGCGATGGCGTGCGACCGCTGGATGACCCGCCAGGACTCGCGCTGGCGCTGGTTCTCGTCGTCGGCCTCTTCCTTGTGCCAGCCGATGGCGGTCGGGTAGAACAGCACCTCGGCACCCTGCATCGCGGTGAGGCGGGCGGCTTCGGGGAACCACTGGTCCCAGCAGACGAGCATGCCGGTGGTGGCGTGCCGGGTTTTTTGCGTGGTGAACCCGTAGGGGTTGGGGATACCCGCCCCTTCGCTGCGCTCGGGGGCGGCGTGGGGGGGACTAGCGGGGCCACATCCGCGGACACTTCCGGGGGCGTCGCCGGGGGCATCTCCGGGGGTGAAGTAGTATTTTTCGTAGAAGCGTGGGTCGTCGGGGATGTGCATCTTGCGGTACTTGCCGAGGATGCCGCCGGTCGATGCGATCATGACGGAGGTGTTGTGATAGACGCCCGGGGCGCGCTTCTCAAAAAGGCTGGCGGTGATCTCGACGTTAAGTTCTTTGGCGAGTTCACAAAGCATCTGAGTCGTCGGGCCGGGGACGGGCTCCGCCAGGTCGAAACGCGCATCCTCCTCAACCTGCGGGAAGTAGCTGCCGGTGAACAGTTCCTGCGTGGCGATGAGCTGAGCGCCTTGGCCGGCGGCGTCGCGGATCATGTCGACGGCTTTGGCGAGGTTCTGCTCGCGGGAGGCGTCCACGGGGCAGGCGTGCTGGATCAGGCCGAGTTTTAGGGTTCGCTTATCCGACACGCGGGACTCCGTGATAACGACTTGTTATATGATAGTCTTATCGACACTATGGTACGCCCCGATGAATCCCCAGCAACCCCCGGCCCCGGATACTCCCCCGGACACCCCGCCGAACTTCCCCGGAATACACCCGATAGAACCCCGCAGCAGAGATTTTAGTAACCATGCCTGACCCCCGCCCCACCATCGGTATCGTCTCCCTGTGTTCCGCAACCCCGCAGGTCGAGCTGTCGCTGGGCGTGGATCGTTTGACCGAGGCGGGGTTTGAGGTGCGGGTGCATCCGCAGTCTGCCGAGCAGCACTACTGGTTCGCGGGGAAGGATGAGAGCCGGGCGGGCGCGTTGTATGAGTTTGCGCATGACCCGGAGGTTGATGTGATCTGGTCGGCGCGTGGCGGGTCCGGCGGGCCAAGGCTGCTGCCGATCCTGGATGAACTGACATCAAAGCAGGGCAAACCAGCCAGGAAGCTGCTGGCGGGGTATTCGGATGTTACCGCGCTGCATCAGTATGTGCATTCGCGCTGGGGCTGGTCCACGCTGCACGCACCGATGCCGGCCAGTGATTTTCACGACACAAGCGATGAACACTTCAAAGCCATGCTCGACCTGGTCTGTAAGCAGCGTGTCGAGCGGCCCTGGGGTGATCATGTGATGAAGTTCCTCACCCCCCCACCGTCATCGGATATCACCGGCACATTAGTCGGCGGGAACCTGGCGGTGTGGAACTACCTGTCGGGCACGCCCTATCAGCTACGCGAGATGGCGGGGAAGTTTTTGTTTTTTGAGGACCTCAGCGAGGGCTACTACCGGATCGACTCGATGCTGACACAGATCGAACAGGCCGGGGGCTTGGAGGGGTTGGCGGGGATCATCCTGGGGGATTTCTGTGCGTGCGACGACAGCGTCAGTCAGGTTTTGAAAAACAAGCCCGCACCGGAACAGGCACGCGAAGCATTAAAAGACAAGAGCAAGCAGGAGACAATCCCACTTCGGCCGACGTATGGAGAAGTCGATGCCTTGACCGAGATTTTTGCAAGCCGGGGGGAGAAGTACGGGTTCCCGGTGGGCTACAAGATTCCTGTGGGCCACGGGCCGAACTTTGCGCCGCTGCCGTTGAACGCGGAGTATACGTTGACGCCGGGGGGCGGGCTGAGTTTGGCGCAGTGGGACTGGTTGGGATAGAACAAACAGCCTGATTTTTTTCTGTCATCCCCGCGCAG
>CBDUNP010000540.1:0-1996 GCA_965368605.1 uncultured bacterium
TGGTGCCCTGCGCGCCGACGTTTCGGCCCTGCAGGATCGTGCCGCTGGTGCCCTGACCCTCGCCGCGCAGGACGATGCCGCTGGCGTTGATCAGGAGCTGAGAGTTGATGTCGTAGGTGCCGGCCTGCAACAGAATCGCGCCGCGGTAGCCGTCCGGACCCAGCGGTTGACTGGCGAGCGAATTGATCGCGTTCTGTATCTGTGTGGTGTCGTCCCCAGCGATCGGGGAGAGCGTGATGACACTGGCGATGTTATCCGGGATCGCCGCGGCACCTTGGCCTTTGTACCCGACGTTGGAGAAGTCCAGGATGCGGTCGCCCTCGGCGTCGGGTGTGTAGATCAGTCGGCCGGTGTCGCCACGCTCAACCCACTGCGTCGTCTGCGACAACACAGAGTGTGTAGCACATGTCATCACACCGGCAGCGAGCAGGGCGGCCAACTTGAATCGGACGGTCCGCATGATGTCCTCCTCCCAGGTAATCATCTGGGGCACGCAGGTCAGCCCTGATCAGATTGTCATACACGGCCTTACGTCAGGCCTGTTCCTGCCCGGTTTCTGCAAGGGCATTGGGTTTGCTGCCACGCGAGCCGACGATAGCTAAGGTGCCGCCGATGATAGCGACGGTCCCGCCGACGAATAGAATCACCATCCGCCCGGAAAACTCGTTCGGCAGGAACACCAACGAACAGATGCACACACCGATCACGGCTGAGAACGAGCCCATAATCTTAAGCTGGCTCAGGTCGTTACCCGCACCGACCTCCTTCTCAAAATCGACCGGCGTCTTCATCCGCGTGAAGAACTCATCGACCTGACCCCGGTAATGATCCGAAGCATACTTCCAGAACGGGATCGTGATCGCGTAGCTGATGAGACCGACCGGGACGATGATGAAGATCTTGGTCTGGTAGTTCCAGTCCCAGCCCATCGTCTTGGCGAGGATACCCGGGACCAGTGCGGCACAGACCGAGAAGATCGCCGCCCACCAGGGCGCGGGCCGGATGAACAGCGCCATCAGCAGAGGCAGGCCCATCGGTAGCGCCAGCAGCGCACCGACGTCCAGCATGTTCTCAAACACGCCCTTGCCTTCGGCCTGTGCGAAGTAGAACGCCAGACCGATGATAATCAGGCCAAACACCAGCGAGAATATCTGCCCGAGAATAAACGATGCACGCTCGCCCAGGTCCGGCATCCGCAGCCATTTAACCATAGCCGGGTAGACGTCGCGCACGAAGATCGCGGCGTTGCGGTTCAGCCCCGTGTCCATGCTGCTCATCGTGGCCGAGAACATCGCGACCACCATCAGACCGGTCATCCCAAGCGGCAGCAGGTTCATCCCGGCTACCGCGTAGGCCGCCTCGGCCGGTTTGGAAACACCCTGCGACGCCAGGGCCATCACTTCGTTTTCATAGAGCAGACGAGCCACCATCGGGGGGAAGAACCACACAGCCGTGCCCAGCAGCATCATCACACTGGCAAGCAACGCCGCCTTCCGCGCGGCCCGGCCGTCCTTGACCGCGAAGTACTTCGGGGCCGCGTCCAGCTCGGCCGCCTTGATGACCTTGTAGGTGATCGTCGCGATGGCGAACATGATCGTGTACTTATTCACCGACGCCGAACCCTCCGCGTCACCGATGAACTTGTGACCCGAGTCGTTGATGAAACGGAAGTCCTCCGCCAAGCCTTTCGCCTCGACCATCTCGAAGAACCCGCCGAGCCCGCCCACAGCGTCAAGCGCCAGCCAGCCCAGCGCGAGGGTAAGAGGCATCAGCACGAGGAACTGCAAAAAGTCCGTCGCCATCACAGCCCACGACCCGCCGAATACCGAGTAGATCAGCACGACGCATCCGACCAGCAGGATCACCACCTCGACCTCGGTGTCGAAGATCCAGAAGGTCAGCGCATCGAAATCAAAAATCGCCGCACAGAAAATCGCCAGGCCCTGAAGCCACAGCGCCGCGTAGAGCAGCCCCAGGATCATCGTGATCCAGGCGT
>CBDUNP010000541.1:0-1993 GCA_965368605.1 uncultured bacterium
GTCAGCACCGACAGCGAAGAGAGCACCACCGGGGCCGCGTGATACGTCCCTTTGGGCGGCTTGAAGTGCGGCTTGTGATCGGCAAGCAGGCTGTGGAACCGGGCGAGGGTCGCCCCGGCGTCCTGCGTCGCCTGTACCGACCGGTCGTAACCCGTGCCCCGGACAAACTCGAACAGCTCGTAGACCTGCCCGAGGTACTGCACCATCGAATTATTATCCCGACGGGTCCCGATCAGCTTCGGCAACGGGAAGCCGCGTTCGGCTAAGCGAAGCTGGATCCCGTGCGTGAACGCGACCTTGAACGGGTCGTCCCGCCCGTGCGCTCGGCGTTTCAATAAGAATAAGCCCCGGTCCGAGCGGATCACCAGCTTCGGGGCCTTGCGCGACCCACGTTTGAACTGCTTGATCGTGTCGATCAGCCCGATCCTGTAGTGTGACAACACAATCGCCAACTCGTCCGCAGCGAAGATCGATCGGCCTTCCGGGTCGGTCGGCATGCTCCCGATCGCTGACAGCCCCGACACCGTTCCGCCCGCGGTCGTGACCGAGTCGGCGCCAGCGTGTATTGCGGTTGTCGGGTTCTGTTCGTTCATATCGAACTTTTCACCCCCGGATTATCCCCGGCCCCCGGATAACCTTTGAAAACGTCCAGAGCCTTGCATGGGTTAGCTATTCCTGCCCCATCACTCTCTAGGTTTAATACGACGCAGCCTACTCGGCGTTCTGGACCTGCTCTTTGATCCGATCAACCGCGGTCTTGGCTTCGATCATGGCCCGGCTGATCTCGGCGTCGTTGCTCTTGCTGCCGATCGTGTTCGCCTCGCGGAGCATCTCCTGCGCCAGGAAGTCCAGTGTCCGGCCGACCGGCTCGCTGTCGTTGTCGTTGGCGATGATCTCATGGAACTGCTTAACATGCCCAGCCATCCGCGTGACCTCTTCGCTGATGTCCGCACGCTCAGCAAACACCGCGACCTCGCGGATCAACGCGGACTCGTCGGCTTTGAGCTCGGCCTTGGCCAGCAGTTCGTCCATCCGGGCACGCAGGCGCTGGTGGTATTCCTCGATCACAGACGGCGCACGCTCACCGATCTGCTTCATCCGGTCCATGATCAGGTTCAGTTGCTTGGTCAGGTCGTCCGCGAGAGCCCGGCCTTCCGTGACCCGCATCGCTAGCAGCTTGTCGGTTGCTTCGTCCAGCAGCTTCGTCACGATCGGCTTGGACTTACTCAGCAGCGACGCCTCGTCCTCCGCCGGCTGCAACACGCCCGGCAGGACCAGCAGTTGAGTCAGGTCGATCTGCACCGCGCGGTCCTGGATCTTCGCGTGGATGGTTTCTAGGTGGTCCAGATAGCTCATGATCGCGTCGTCGTTGACGCGCGACACGGCCTGGGCGTCGGTCGTCTTGAACTTCACCGTCATCGTGAACGAGCCACGCGACACGCGCTTGCGCAGCCTGGCCTCGAGCTCGGCCTCCATGCCCTGGAACTCGTCCGGCAGGCGAACGGAGCACTTGAAATACTTGTTGTTGAGGCTGCGCAGCTCGACGCTGTAGTGGACCCCGTCGGATTGGGTAGAGGCGTCGCCAAAGCCGGTCATGGATCGGATCAAAGCGTCGCTCCGGTAATCGCAGGGGTGAGGGAAATGATGCTCATAGGCACCACTTCACCCTAATCTGCCGCGGCTGTCCAGTTTAGGGTTGTGCATCGGGTGCCGGTGAGTCGGCGGTGTCTGTCGCGGTGTCGCCCGCTTCGCCGAGCGTCTGCTCGACGTCCGTGGCGGCCTCGGCCGGGTCGGTCGTGACGGCACCGGGTGTGGCATCACCGGTGCCGCTGGTCGAGCCGGTGCTGGGCGTGCTGACTGCCGGGGTGACGGGCGCGGTTTTAGGGGTGACATCGTCGCGGATCGCGTAGACCAGGCCGATCGCCAGGCCCAGGAAGGCGACGAAGCAGCCGATGGTGATGGTGGTCAGCAGGTCGCCGGTCTTGGCGCCGAA
>CBDUNP010000542.1:0-1978 GCA_965368605.1 uncultured bacterium
AGATGCCCGTGCTCAGCGGGTATGACATGTGTGTGAAGCTGCACACATCGGATATTACAGCGGACACGCCGGTGGTAATGGTCACGGCCCGGGGGCACAAGCTCTCGCCTAAGGAATTAGCAGAGACCAATATCCGTCAGATGATGTGCAAGCCTTTCAGCGCCCGCGAGTTACTGGTGGTGATCGGCGAGTTATTAAATGAAGCCAACGAAGGCGGGTCGGTCGAGGAGGCTAACGCCGCGTGAACCAGGGTGACAAGCCAAAACCTGATCCACGGCACGAGGCCATGATCGAGCGATGCCGGACGCTGCGTCTGGCATACTGGTATGTCACCGCAAACTCACAAGACCTGACGGTGCCACAGGACGGGGGCGATGCCGGTCTGTGCCTGCGGGCGGCGGTGCTGCGTGACCGGGTCTGGGAGTTGGGCACACAATGGATAACGGATGAGAACCCCCAGCCGGTCGAGATCGAGCCGGGCTGCGTGGCGTTTCCCGCGGTCGAGTATGAGAACCGCCGGGTGATCGGGGTGGTGATCGCGTTACGATTTGATCCGAATGCATTCGTGAGCCCGTGGTTCACCTCACTGTGCAAGAAAGCCGGGGCGGACCCGTCGCTGGCGGCCGCGGACCTGACCCCTTACACAAGTATCGGCCAGGCTGACCAGCCGACGATCCTGGCAGCGCTGAACCAGGCGATGCAGGACCAGACGCAGATCCGCCACGATGCCGAGGCGATCGATCAGTTCAGCGAGCAGCTGCTGAATACCTACGAAGAGACCAACCTGCTGTTCCGCATCGCGCGGATGATGAATGGCCTGCAAGACCCGGCGGACCTGATCCCGACCTGCCTGAACCAGATCCACCCGGTGCTCCCTTTTAACTGGGTCGCGGTGAAGTTCTGGGTCAACAAGCGAGATATCCAGGGGCTCACGGGTCGGCTGGTCGTCGCTGGCGAATTGCCCTGCCCGATGGGCACTTTTGAGCGTGTCGTGATCGACGAGTTTTCCCGCAAAACTGCGGTGGATTGGACCCGTCTGCTAGAACCAACCGGTCAAGGCATCGCGGGGCTTGTAAGATCGGAAGTGGTCGTTGAACAGATCACACACGATGGCGAGGCCGTCGGCGTCCTCCTCGCGGGCGGCAAGGCCGGCTCCTGCCCGATGGAAAGCGACGTCACCAGCGGCGAGATGATGTTCCTGGAGGCGACCGCCAACCTGCTGGGCGTGTTCCACGAGAACCTTGCCAGGTTCGATGAACAGAAAAAACTATTCATGGGGACGCTGACGGCGCTGACCGCGTCGATCGACGCCAAGGACGAGTACACCCGAGGCCATTCCGAGCGGGTGGCGTACCTGGGCGCACAACTCGCCGAAGCGATGGGGATGGACACCCAAGAGGTCGAGCTGATCCACACCATCGGGCTGGTCCACGACGTAGGCAAGATCGGTGTCCCCGAGGCGGTGCTGTGCAAGGCCGGGAAGCTGACCGACGAAGAGTTTGCCCAGATCAAGCGTCATCCCGAGATCGGGTACAACATTCTCAAAGGGATCCCGAACATTGATCCGATCCTGCCGGGCGTGCTGTCGCACCACGAACGATGGGATGGCAAGGGGTATCCCCAGCGGCTTAAGGGTGAGGGCATCTCGCTGCCTGGCCGTATCCTGGCGTTGGCCGATACGTTCGACGCGATGAGTTCGACGCGTTCCTACAGGCCGGCCATGCCCCGGGAAGCCGTGCTCGAAGAGATCCGCAACTGCGCCGGGACACAGTTCGATCCCAAACTCGCCCCGATCTTCATCAAGTTGGATTTCACGGGTTACGACCAGCTCGTTGAAAAACATGGTGCGGCGGCGAACCGATCAGCGGCGTAACGATTCCGATCGCCCTGTGATGTTTCAGCAGACCAGTTGGTTCAAGCCAAGTCTCACTGATTAGCCTGCATCACCGCAGACTATAAACCACTGTCTACAAGCCGA
>CBDUNP010000543.1:0-1975 GCA_965368605.1 uncultured bacterium
GTCCGGTACTACAACGGCCGACTCATCGTCAATGCCCCGATGTATGTCCACCGGCAGATCGGCATCCCCGTGGTGGAATCCGCCGATGTAAGCCGTGCCCGCGTCCTTCCCCCACGCCCCGGCAGCAACGTCGGCGGCACCGCTGCCTCGGAGTCTGGCAACGCCTTCGGGAAAGCAAAACGCTAACGGCAAGGACCGTTAGCGTTCGCCAATGTCAAAGTTGTTGGGAACTATTCCCGGAAGATGCCCCGGAAGACGGACGCGTGTGCATCACACGTCGTCATCGCCGCCGTTGTTTCCAGAACCGTCGGGATCGGCCTCGGCTTCTCCCCCACCGCCGGGCATGCGTTCCTCGATCGCGGAGAGGATGCGTTTGGTCGGTTCGCGCTCGAACTTCCAGTCGTCCAGAACGATCCGGCCCTCCGTGCCGTCCTGCCCGTAGTGAATGACAGCGATGCCTTTGCGTTGCCAACGCGACTTGTCGATCGAACTGATCGAGTCGTACTCGGCCACCTGCCCGCGGCTGGTCCGTACCGCCTGCTCATCGACCTCGACCCATCGGCCTCGGGCACTTAGAAACGACCACATGAAAAACAGCCCCACCGGCGCGGTGATCGCGGCAAGGACTTTCTGCGTGAACTTGTCGTTGATCTCGCGCTTCTCCGGACGCGTCGTCGGCCAGCCCTCCGCGGCGGCGTGCTCGGCCCATAGTTGGGCCGCCACATTCGGATCACCGGGGTTGTCCTGCATGATCTGGCTGTAAGCTTCCCACATCCGTTCCTGGCGGGGGTACTTCACCGTCCCGTCATAGAGGAACCATCCGCTGAAGATAAGCATCATGGCCCCGATCACGCCGGGTCGCCAGATGTAGCCCTTACTGATTGTCGCTCGTACCGCCATGTGCTCTCCGCCCGGCTATACCCGGTCTTGTGTTTACTTACCTACCCGAGGGGCTGAGGGGTTCTAAGACCCGCCGCCACCAGTGCGCCACGATCACGCGTGCCAAAGGCCGACGCATCATCTCCGCAAAACCGCCCTTGTCCACACGACGTCGTGGGATCCTGGGTAATGCGTGGCCCTCTCGAAGCGCCCGAGTGAGAAACTCACTGGTCTCTTCGATCATACGCCGCCGGTCGTACCGGTCGTAATCTCGTAATCGGCCTGATCCACGCCTGAACAAAAGGAATTCCTCCAAGTGACCCCGTCTTGCCACGCATCATACACCGACAAGCTACCGATTTGCGTAATAAGGCCCAAAAATTTAGCTACGCCCCTTAGATATCAGCGGTTACGACCCGCCCCACATCCCCCGCCGGGCGTCTTTGGCCTCGCGCTGGGCCTGCTGAAACCGCTTGAGATGCTTATGGCTCCACCGGTCATCCGCCCGGCCCAGGCCCCGCTTTATCAGCGTTTCATTCAGGAGCGTTCCGTCGGGGAGCTCGATATAAGCCAGTAATCGGCCATAGTTTCCCCTCACCCGGTGCGGCTCGAGGATCACACGCACACGCCGACCGTCCGCCAGGTCGCGGGTCAGTTCGGTGGCCTCATCGGAGAAAGGCTCAGCGGGCGTCGGCGGGTCCTGCCGGGCCCTCTCGGGGGTGTCCACGCCCCAGAGCCGGATGCGGGTCGTCCGCTCATCACCGTCTGGGATATCCAGGTCCAGCGTGTCGCCGTCGATCACCCGGGTCACGGTAAAGGTCTTGCCGTCGTACCGGCTCATCTCGTCGCCGGGCTCGACCAGAAGCCCGCTGCGGTCCGCCAGCATCACCAGCAACGCGACCAACAGCGTCACGATCACATACGCGCTCCGCCGTTTGCCTCGCTCGGACAGGAATCGATCGATCGGCACCCCCCGCCTGGCATGCGACTGCGTGCGCCCCTGCTTCTTCGCCTTCCTGGCTTTGTTGTTTCGTTGTGGGCTCATGGGCAGGACACCATATCAAATTAGATCACGGTTCTATCCCCCCTCAGCCCC
>CBDUNP010000544.1:0-1974 GCA_965368605.1 uncultured bacterium
TGAGCAACTGATGATGAACGATGCCAGCAGTTATTACGTCCGCGATCGGATTGCTGCGAAAGGCGCGGTACGCATGGCCCCGTGGGATAACCGCCTGGCGCTCGCGCCGACGGCGATGAGCTTGCTTGCGGTGACGGAGTTGCAGACTTCGCTGGCGACGTTTAAGCCCGGTAGCCCCGAGTCCCCGGAAAACACAGAAGAAGCGTCCGAGGGTGATTCGGCGCAATCATCGCAGGAAGAGTCCGGGGCTTCCGGTGGTGTTGACGTGAAAGCGGGAACGGGCACGCCTTGAACGGCGGTTTGGATTTACTCTGACGCTTCGATCGCGTTGACTTTTTCGAGCCTGCGTGCGTGGCGTTCTTCGGCGGTGAATGTCGCGCTGACGAAGGCCTTGACCAGTTCGGTCGCCACGGCCTCGCCGACGATCCGGGCACCCAGGCACAGCACATTCATATCGTCGTGCTCAACGCCCTGGCCGGCGGAGTAGGTGTCGTGGCAGACCGCGGCCCTGACGCCTTTCTGTTTGCTGGCGGCGATGCTGGCGCCGACCCCCGACCCGCAAAGCAGCACGCCACGCTCGGCCTGCCCGTGTTGGATTGCCTGACCGACATAACGGGCAAAGTCGGGATAATCGTCCTTGGCATCCAGTTCGTGCGCACCCAGGTCCAGCACCTCGTGCCCCAGCTCCTGCATCAGCTTGACCAGGGGGGCTTTCAGGGGGTATCCGCCGTGGTCACAGGCGATGGCGATCTTCATGGGTACACACTCCAAGTTATGGCTTAGTCCGGCGGGCATTATCGCGGGTCTAGAGGGTAACGCAATCCGCACGGCGGATCCGGGTCCGATATTAATTTTGCCCGGACCGAGATGGGTGTCGCTACTGCCATTTATTAGTTTCTTCGGGTAACTATCTCTTGCGACTTTGTTTACCAAGATATGACATGTCCAAGATTCTATATTCAGGCTACCCCCCAGATAGCCGAATCGATAAGACAGAGCGGCTCCGGCTCCGGGGCGGCGGTTTATGTCGGTCGGTCATGTGAGGGAGTTACGCACCGCGTAGCCCACCGGCTTACCGAGAATGTGTAGTACAAGGGCGTGCCGGGACATGGATGAGCAGTTACTAGATCGCATCCTGAAGTGTGAACGTCTACCAAGTTTCCCAGCCATCGCTGCGCGGGTCATCGAGATGTGTGGCGACGAGAGCGTCAGCATGCGCGAGTTGGGTGAGGTGCTCTCCCACGACACCGCCATCTCCACTAAGATCCTCCGCACGATCAACAGCAGCTTCTACGGCCTGCGTAGCCGGGTGACGACCGTCGAACGCGCGACCACAATGCTCGGGATCAATACCGTCAAGATGCTGGCCCTGGGGTTCAGCCTCGTGCCTCAGCTCAAGGGGTTGGGCGGGGAAGACTTCGACCCGACGATTATCTGGAAACGCAGCCTGTTCGCGGCGGTGGGGGCCCACACCATTGCGAGAGAGGTCAGGTTCGATCACTATGAGGAAGCGTTTATCGCCGGCCTGCTCCAGGATCTGGGTGTGATCGTGTTGATCCAGACGCTGCGTGGTGAATATGTTCCTATTGTCGGGCAAGCGGTGGAGGTCCACGGTAAGCTCAAGCCCATTGAAACAAAAGAGCTGGGCATCGACCATACGCAGATCGGCAAAGCGCTGGCGGAAGAGTGGAAACTCCCGCCAATCTTGGTGGCCGCGATCAGTGGGCACGAAGACCCTGAGGCCGTGTCCCCGGAGTATCAGCAGCTGGTTCGCGCGGTCGCGTTGGGTGCCAAGGCGGCCGACTGTTTCCTGAGCCCTGAGGATCAGCGGGTGGGGCGGGTCAAGAACTACGTTCGGCTCGCCAGCCAGTGGTTCGACCTTAATCATGAGCAGTCGGGGGCTTACCTGGCTGAGATTGAAGAAGGCACGAAGGAGCTGGGCAAGCTGTTCGAGATCGAGAGCCAGGCCGAGCA
>CBDUNP010000545.1:0-1971 GCA_965368605.1 uncultured bacterium
GCCAACCCCGACGTGATCGACCTGCGTTTTGTTTTGCGCAGTGAGGAGCACGCCGACCTTGTGGTGAAGAGTCAGGTCAACGCGGGCTTCCGTGTCCCGGTGACGTGGTTCCTGGCCGAAGACTTCGAGCCGGTCAGCTTCTTCGGCGACCGGACGCTCAGCCGATACCGAGCCATGGCCCGCAAGGCGATCGGCCCGGAGGTCGAACCGACGCTGGCTGCGCCCCCAGCCGACCCCGTGCGCGAGGTGCTTGCCGAAGTCCTCGACGAGTTTGAGCGGGTCCACCTGCTGCTAAGGCTCAGCGGCCGGCTGCGCGAGAAGCACGGGGATTAATCTCCGGGTTTCATGGGTTGGCCTAAGATACCGATAGCGGCACACCGTCGTATGACCTTATGCAATGGAGCCACCCATGCGAATCATCCTGTACACCCTTGGGGTTTGTCTCTGCCTGCTTGTGAGCGTTGTGGCGGCCCAGCAAGTGGAAGATGTGCCGGTAGCGGCTCAGCCGACCGACTATGCGGCGCTGGACCGTTTCATCCGTGAGTACACCGACGAAGTCGAGGGCGGCAACGGGCGCTGGGCGTTTGAAGTGGTCGGCATCCCGGTGATGGTTCTGGCCGACCAGGTCGCCGATCGGATGCGGATCATGACCCCCGTCGCCAGCGTCGCGGATTTTGAAGACGACGAGTTCCACAAACTCCTGCTGGCCAACTACGACCGTGCGCTGGATGCACGGTACGCCATCAACGACGGCATCCTCTGGTCCGCTTTCATCCACCCGATGGGCAGCCTCAGCCACGAGCAGTTCGACGACGGCCTGCAACAAGTGGTCCGGCTCTCAGAAAACTTCGGCACCACCTATGCCAGCTCGGACATGCAGTTCGCCCCCGGCGGCCCAGTACCCGAGCAGGAGCCGCAGCCCGAGGATGCGATGCCGCCTAAGCGCGGTGCTCCACCTGCGCCGCGAACATAATCGTCCTCACCGATTGATCAGTCGTACAGCAGCACGCTCTGCCGTGCCTCCGCAAAGGCCTTGAACTCCGGGGCTTCACGCCACCGTTTCACGATCGTATCGACCGGTTCGCGTGCTTCGAGCGCGTCCAGCACCCATCTGGCTCCGACCAGCTTGTGCAGCTTCTCGATGCTGTATCGCTCGGGGTGGACCTTAAGCAGCGCATCGAGCATGTGCGTGCCCGCCTCGACCGGGCGGACGGCTTCGCGATCGGTCACCACGAAACGCACACCCTGACAGACCTCGTCGATGAACTGATACGGGTAATTCTTTCGGCCGGTGATATCTGTGCCGGACGGGATAAACGTCGTACGCATCACCCACAGGCCCGCCAGGTTGCGTGACCGAAGCTCCGCCGTCAGCGCATCGCCGTCGACCCACGGCGCACCGAGATATTCAAACGGCCGATCCGTCCCGCGCCCGACCGAGATGTCCTTGTTCCCCTCGGTCAGCGCAACCATCGTGTAGATAATCTCCTCATTCACCGATCGCATATTCGGCGACGGGTTGACCCAGGGAAGCCCGGTCTCGTCGAACAGCATCCCACGCTCCCAGCCCTCGCACTTAATCACCTGCAGGTCGCAATCGATCCCGTGTGTGTTCTTAAAGAGCTTCGCCATCTCACCGACGGTCATCCCGTGCGTCGTGGGCATGGGGACGAAGGCGGTGAAGTTGCCCACCAGTTCCTCGTCCTGGATCGGGCCGTCAAAGTCCGTGCCGCCCAGCGGGTTGGGCCGATCCAGGACGTAGACCGTGATGCCGTGCTCCTGCGCCGCCTGCATGCACAGGCCGAGTGTGGCGATGTAGGTGTAAAACCGTGCGCCGATGTCCTGGATATCAAAGACGAGTGTGTCGACGCCTTCGAGCATCTCGGCGGTCGGCTTGCGGGTCTTGCCGTAGAGGCTGTGGATCGGCAGGCCGGTCGCGGGATCAACGTCGGAATCGACGTGCCGGTCCTC